>CAYNFA010000406.1:0-4453 GCA_964396345.1 uncultured Thalassobaculum sp. | reverse complement strand
GCGGTGCTCGACCGGGTCGGCCTGAAGGGGCGCGAGCGGGTCAACGTCCGCAGCCTGTCCTACGGCGAGCGCCGGGCCCTGGAGATCGGCGTGGCGCTCGCCACCGAGCCCCGGCTGCTGTTCGTCGACGAGCCGACCGCCGGTCTCGGCACCGGCGCCACCGCGCGTCTGGCCGAGTTGATAAAGGAGCTCAAGCGGCACACCACCATCGTCATGATCGAGCACGACATGCGCTTCCTGTTCCGTCTGGCCGACCGGATATCGGTGATCCATTGGGGCCAGGTCATCGCCGAGGGCACGCCGGCGGAGCTGCGCGAGAACCCCTGGGTGCGGCGCTCGAACCTCGGAGGGCTCGCGTGATGCTCGAGGTGCGCGGGATCGAGACGTTCTACGGCGAGAGCCAAGTGCTGTTCGGAGCCTCGCTCGAGGTTACCGCCGGCGAGGTGGTCGCGCTGCTGGGCGCCAACGGCGTCGGCAAGACCACGACGATCCGCTCGGTGCTCGGGTTGACGCCGGCGCGATCCGGCAGCATCCATTTCGACGGTGTCGACATCACCCGGCGGCCGACCCACGAGATCGCGCGGATGGGTGTCGGCTGGGTGCCGGACGACCGGCGGATCTTCCCGACCTTGACGGTGTCCCAGAATCTGGCGATCGCGCGCCGCGCCACCCGCTTCCGGTCCTGGCGGCTGGACGAGATGTTCGCGATCTTCTCGGCCCTCGAGCACCTGATGCAGCGCGACAGCGAGAACCTGTCGGGCGGCGAGATGCAGATGGTCGCGATCTCCCGGGCGCTGCTCGGCTCGCCGGGGCTGGTGCTGTTCGACGAGCCGTCGCAGGGACTGGCGCCGAAGATCGTTCAGGACGTGATGGCCACCATCCGACGGCTGCGCGACGAGGGGCTCGCCGTGCTGGTGGTCGAGCAGAACGCGGTCAGCGCGCTCGAGGTCGCGGACCGCGTCTACGTCATGGATCGCGGTCGAATGGTTCACTCGGGAACAGCGAGCGCGATGCTGGGCGACGCGGCGCTTCGCCAACGCTTGCTGGGGCTGTGACGATGAACGAGCCGATCCTTCGCGTCGACGGCCTGCGCAAGTCCTACTACCGAGGCCTCATCGGCCGTTCCGAGACCTTCCGGCTGGAGGCCAATTTCACCGTCGAGGCGCCGGCGATAGTCGGCGTGATGGGGCCGAACGGGTCCGGCAAGACCACCCTGTTCGAGCTTATCACCGGCTCCAACTCGCCCAGCGCCGGGCGGGTGCTGTGCCGGGGCCGCGACATCCACCGGGTCCGCCACGACGAACGCGACCGGCTGGCGATCCACTATCACCAATCCTATCAGGTCCGGCATTTCCGCCGGACCCGCCCGGCGTTCATGATGGACCGGGCGGGCAGCGACTACCCGATCGTCCATCTGTTCGACGAACCGCAGTTCAACACCCAGGACGGCTACATCGGCTTCATGCTCGACTTCTTCCGGCGTCTGCGGAGCGAAGGCCGCCTGGTGTTTCTCTGCCTGCACCCGAACGAGCGCTTCCACCTCGAGATCCTGCGCGAGATCTGCGAGCGCTTCGTGTTCGTGCAGCGCGGGCGGTTGGCCCACGCCGCGAGCTTCGAGGATCTGACCGCGCTCCCGCCGGTGCGCGACTACCTCGGGACGTTGCTGCGATGATCGCGCCGGAGCAGGGGCAGCGCGACGGGCGCACCCCGGTGGTCGACCTCGCGCGGTTGCGCGACCAGTTCGAACTCCGTGGCAAGACCGCCCTGGTGGCCGGCGGCTACGGCGCGCTCGGCGAGGCGATCTGCTGGGCGCTGGCGATCCGCGGCGCCGCGGTCACCGTCGCCGGCCCCCGCGCCGAGAAGGCCGAGGCGCTGGCGGGCGCGATCCGGGGTGAAGGGCTGCTGGCCGGTGCCGTCGCCCTCGACGCGCGCGACCCGGCGGCGATCCGCCGTGTCGTCGACGGGGTCGCGGCGAGCGGCGGCGGCCTCGACATCCTGGTGAACTGCGTCGGCATTCAGCGCGAGCAGTCGATCCTCGAGGTCACGCCCGAGACCTTCGACCTGATGTACGAGACCAACCTGCGGGCGGCCATGTTTCTCGGGCAGGCGGCGGCGCGCCATCAGATTGCCGCTGGACGCGGCGGACGGCAGATCCACCTGCTTTCCGTCCGGTCGCAACTGGGTCTTCGCGGACGCGGCTATTCAGCGTATTGCGCCACCAAGGGCGGCCTCGTCATGCTGGTCCGCCAGCACGCCGTCGAACTGGCGCCCCATGGGATCACCGTGAACGGTGTCGCCCCGACCTTCATCCGCTCCGACCGCATCGCGCCGCACATGGATCGCCCGGCGTTCCGCGACTTCGTTCTGGAACGCAACCCGCTCGGCCGGATCGGCGACCCGATCGAGGTTGCCGGACCGGTCGTGGCCCTGGCCGCCGACGCCGGCTCCTACATCACGGGGCAGGTCGTCTACATCGACGGCGGCGTGACCGCCTGCCAGTGAGGCGGCCGGTCTCGACTACGCCGGGCCGGTGGCGCCCGGGTGGGAGTCGAGCGGCCCGTCATCGGCCGCGAACCATCGGTTCAGACGGCCGGTCTGTTCCTGCAGCGTCCTGGCGTTGACACCGGCCTCCTCCGGGACCGGGACCGTCAGGTCGAGCACCCCGTCCGGCCCGTCGGAACCGTGGCGAATCGGCCACATCACCTGCTCGAGCACGGCGTACCCGCGCTCGGCCGCGGTTCCGTTGAAACGCAGGGCCGCGGTCTGGGCGCACAGCGGCACCCGTCGGTTGACCACGGTGTGCAGCCGGTCGCGCTTGATCCGCGCCAGCTTGGGCGGCCACGCCGCCAGGGTCCTGGCCTGTCAGGTCGCGGCCGAGCATCTCGGGCAGGTGCGAGCCGAACAGTCGATACCTGTAGTCGCCGACCGCAGCGTCCCAGCGGATGATCGTGATGTTGCCGAGCCACGCCACCAGTTCCTCCGGCCCGAACCGGCCGCGATCGAGCACGGCGCCGGACCCGGCCAGCGACGTTGCCCAACGCGCGAACTCGCGCGCCGCCGGCGCCAGCAAGCGGTCCTGGAAGCTCTCCAGACAGGGCGCACTGTCGACGTCTGTTGCTCGCGCCATCATCGCCTCCGAGAGGAGGGGGAGTGTCGGTTGGCGGACCGGCCTCGTCCAGGCTGTTCTGATGCGCCGGGCGCTGCCTATGCGCAGGCCATCGCCGCCGCTTCCGGCGACCGCTCTCGCGGCCGCTTCGGAAGTATCGGCGATATCAGGGATTTAAATGGTGGGCGCGGCTGGGATTGAACCAGCGACCCCTACGGTGTGAACGTAGTGCTCTCCCGCTGAGCTACGCGCCCGCCCAGGGAGACCGGTTTCTACGGTCGGGTGGCGGCCTTGTCAACGCTCGATCCGGCGCTCGATTCCCCATCCAGACCGAGCAGGCCGAGCAGGGCGTCGAGTCGGTCGATGCGGGCGTCGGTGTCGATTTCCTGGAGCGGCGTGCGGGCGTAGCCGTAGCTGACCAGCACCGAGCCGGTGCCGGCGGCGCGGGCGACGGCGCAGTCGTGCTCGTTGTCGCCGACCATCACCGCCCGGGCCGGATCGGCTCCCAGCAGCTCGAGCGTTCCGAGCAGGTGCCCGGCATCCGGCTTGCGGACGGCGAAGCGGTCGCCGCCGGCCGCCGCGTCGATGTACTCGGCGAGGCCGAGGGCGCGCAGGACCGAGCCGGTCGCGGTCTGCGGTTTGTTGGTGCAGACGCCGACGCGCAGGCCGGCCGTCCGCAGTCGGCGGAGGGTCTCGACCACGCCCGGGTACACCGTGGTCGCGGCGGTGGCGTCGGCCTCGTAGAGGGCGATGAACCGGGCGGTCAGCGGGTCCAGCGCGTCGGCCGGGGCGGCGGCGCCGGTGGCTTCGACAGCCCGGCGCACCAGCACGCGGGCGCCGTCGCCGATGAAGCGCCGGACCTCGGTCATGGCGAGGGCGCGGCGTCCCTCCTCGGCCAGCAGGCGGTTGATCGCCCGCCCGAGGTCGGCGGCGCTGTCGATCAGGGTGCCGTCGAGGTCGAACACGACGGTGTCCACCGGGCGACCGGCGAATCGGGCGGGCGAGGGCATGGATCAGGGCTCCGGGGCGAGGCGGTGTGCGGGGAGAGTGTCGCCGACCCGCAGCTCGCCCGGCAAGCCGCGCGCCGTCACCGGCCGTATCAATTCGTGACTTCGTTCCGACTCAATGGCATGGCATCGTCCGGTGACCGTTGAAACCGTCAGGAGAGCGCCGCGATGACCGATCGCCTCGCCGCCGTCGTGCTGGCCGCGGGCATGGGGACGCGCATGAAGTCGGAGCGGCCGAAGGTGCTGCACCCGGTCGCCGGCAAGCCGATGATCGACTGGGCGCTGGACGCCGCCGTGGCGGTCGGCGCCGACCCGGTGGTGGTGGTGACGGCCCCCGGCC
>CAYNFA010000405.1:0-4457 GCA_964396345.1 uncultured Thalassobaculum sp. | reverse complement strand
GATCGCGGCGGACGTTGTCGCAGCCCCGGAAATCGACGAGGCCGACATCGACGCCCGGCGGCAGCCCTTCGATGACGCTGCGGATCGAACGCCGCGCCTGGTCGATGCGCGGCGGACCGCCGGCGAAGGACTCGTTCATGCTGCCGGAGCCGTCGACCACCAGCACCACCTCCGGTTCGTCGCCCGGCGCAAAGGTAGGGGCGCAGGCCTGGGGAGGCGTGCTTGGCGGAGCCGGGACGACGGCGGGTGGTGGAGGTGGCGCCTGCACCCTCGGAGCCGGCGGTGGCTCGGCGGGCGGCTGGACTGGTGGTGGTGGCGCGGGCGGTGGTGGCGTGGGCGGTGGCGGGGCTGGATCGGGCGGCGGCGGTGCGGACGGCAGGTCCTCGACCCGGCGCGGTGGCGCGGGATCCTCTGGCACGCATTGCGCGAGATGGGCGCTCCGCTCACGGGCCAGCCGTTCGCGCTCGGCCTGAAGCGCCGCCAGTCTGGCCTCCAGTTCAGGGGTGGGGTCGGGGACGGGTGGCGGCGGGTTCGGATCGGGGATCTCCACGATCCGGGGCGGCAGCGGCTCGCAGGCGCGCAGCCCAAGGAAAGCCAGAGCCAGCAGAAGCAGCAATGGCAACAGCCAGAACAGCCAGCCCCAGAAGCCGCGCCCCGCCGGCGCTGCCGGCACCGAGGCTAGTCGAGCCTCGGGCGGGGCGGCGGCTGGGGTCCCGGCCGGCGCCGGGGGCGGCGCTGGCGGCGGCGCGGCCATCGCGACCACGGGCGCCGCCGCAACTCCCTCGGCCTCGTGCGCCCACAGCACCAGGACAGGCTGGTCGCCGACCGAGTGCAGATGCTCGGGGCCCGGTGTCCGCATGGCGAGCGTCAGCATCCGGCCGACCAGTTCGCCCGCGGCACCGCCCTGGACCAGCGAGGCACCGAGTGCAGCGATGTCGGCCGACAGGCGCTCGGCCTCGGCGCGCAGCGGTGCCTGTTCCTCGGCCGGCAGGTCGGAGACCCGGCGAATCGGACCCGGCAGCGCAGAGTACCAGTCGACGCGCTGCCCGCCGGGGTCGACGCGCGGCAGCGCCAGCAGGGCGGCGTGGGCAGCTCCGAGGCGACCGGTGACGATGGTCGACAGCTGGCGGTGGGCGCCGACAACCACTTGCCCATGCAAGCCCAGTTGGCGAAGACCGGCGGTGCTGCTGGTGGCGATAAGCCGGTCGGCCATCGGTTGTATCAAGCCTTGAGCGTGGCGTCGGGAAGCGCGGCAGTGTAGGATCTGACCCTTGGATTCGCAAGGTAAGCGCAGCAACGGCGACCGTGGGAACAGGGCGATGAGCGATGCCGGCAGCGCGGCAACGACGGGTCGTCCGGGACCGCTCGCAAGCGTCCCCGCCGGTCGCTTGTGGCTCGCCGTGACTCTCTTTTTGATTGTACTGATTCTGGCCCTGCTGGCCTGGCTGTGGTGGGGGCGGGTGCCGCCGATCGAGCTTCGGGTGCTGCCGGCGCCGGCGGCGGAACTGCCCGCCGACGTGCGGGCGCGGGCCGAGGAGCTGGAGCGTGCCATCGCCGAGCTCGACCGCCAGATCGCGGACGACCGCGCCACTACCCACTCGCTGGCCTGCCCGCCGGGACAGCGGATCCGGGAGGGCGCCCTGCCGGTGCAACCGGCCGCCATGCCGGTGCCGCCCTCGCTGAGCGCTCCGGACGGTTCGCTCGCGGGCTCGTTGGCGGCGATCGGGACCGGTGCGCTGGCTGATCGGCTCGAGCAGGCGACCGCCCTGGTGCTGTCCGAGAACAGCGTCGGAACCGGTTTCTTCGTGGCTCCGAACCTGATGGTGACCAACCGCCACGTGGTCGAGGACGCGACCGGGGGAGCCGTGTTCATCGCCAGCCGAAGCCTGGGCGGGGCGCGGCCGGGGGTGGTTCTGCGCGCCACCCCCCCAGGCGAGCCGGGCTCGGCCGATCTGGCGCTGATCCGGCTGACGGACGGCACGGCGCCGGCGATCCTGAGCCTCACCCCGGTGGCGCCGAAGCTGACACCGGTGGTGGCCGCCGGCTATCCCGGGCTCATCCTGCAGAACGACACCGGGTTCAGGCGCCTGGTGGGCGGCGACGCCAGGGCGACCCCGGACCTCAACCTGACCCAGGGCGTCGTGCAGTCGGTTCAGGAATCCCCGCAGGGGGTCCCAGTGCTGGTGCACACCGCCTCGGTGCTGCAGGGCAATTCCGGCGGACCGCTGGTCGATGCCTGTGGCCGGGTGGTCGGAATAAACACCTTCATCGCCGTCGACGCCGAGCAGTCGGGCCGGGTGTCCTACGCCCAGACCACCGGGGTGATCGACACCTTCCTCAAGCAGAGCGGCGCGCGCATCGCGCTCGACCCGCGCTCCTGCCCACAACCCTGATCGACCCAGCCGGGGCTCTCAGCCGAAGCGGTAGTTCGGCCACTCCCGCTCCTCGCGCCCGTGCGGCGCCGCGTAGTCGAGCAGCGGTCCAGCCGGCACGACACCGCTCGGGTTGATGCTGCGGTGGCTCTCGTAGTAGTGGCGCTTGATGTGCTCGAGATCGACGGTCCCGGCCACTCCCGGCAACTGGTAGAGATCGCGGGTGAAGCCGGACAGCGCCGGGTAATCGACGATCCGACGCAGATTGCACTTGAAGTGCCCGGCGTAGACCGGGTCGAACCGCACCAGCGTGGTGAACAGCCGGATGTCGGCCTCGGTCAGCGCGCCCCCGACCAGCCAGCGCTGCCTCGAGAGGATACCCTCCAGCCAGTCGAGGCTGTCGAACAGCGGACCGACCGGCTCCTCGTAGGCCTCCTGGGTGGTGGCGAACCCGGCCTTGTAGACGCCGTTGTTCACCGTGTCGTAGACGCGGGCGTTCACATCGTCGATCTCGCCGCGCAGCGCCTCGGGATAATAGTCGCCGACGGCCGCCCCGACCCCATCGAAGGCGGCGTTGAACATCCGGATGATCTCGGCGGACTCGTTGGATACGATCGTCGCGGTCTCGCGGTCCCACAGCACCGGCACGGTTACCCGGCCGGTGTATCGGTCATCGGCGGCGAGGTAGACCTCGCGGAGGTAGCCGGCCTCCAAAACCGGGTCCGACACCACGCCCGGGCCGGTCGCAAAGCTCCAGCCGTCATCGCCCATCAACCAATGAACCACCGACACCGTGACGGTGGCTTCCAGCCCCTTGAGCGCGCGCAGGATCAGCGCCCGGTGCGCCCAGGGGCAGGCCAGCGACACGTACAGGTGATAGCGGCCGGCCTCGGCGCGAAACCCGCCCCGCCCCGTCGGGCCGGGCGACCCGTCAGCGGTCACCCAGTTCCGGAAGCCGGACTCCTTGCGCACGAAGCGCCCTCCGGTCGATCCGGTGTCGTACCAGCGCTCGTGCCAGACCCCGTCGATCAGCAGCCCCATCTCTCCTCGCCACTCGGTTGGCATCAAACCCCGGCCGGTCGGCGGGATCATCGACCAGACATGGTCGCGCCGGTGGGTTTTTCGAGAGTGGCGATGTCGAGAGTGCGCGCGGCGACGGAACCGCTCCCCGCTCCGGGCGTTTTATTCAATGGCTGTAGCGCCCGCGCCGACGGCGCCATAGGGAGGTGCCTATGAGTTGGACTTCGAGCATCGCGGAACACGCCAACCGTTCGTCGAGGCATCCGGGCGAAGCGCTGGCCGACGCGCTGGCGTTAGCCGGCGTCTCGGTCTCGGCGCTGTCCCGCAGCACCGGCATCGCGCCGGGACTGCTGGCGGACATCCTGCAGGGACGTCGCACCATCACCGCCGACACCGCGCTACGGCTGGCGGAGTACTTCGGCACATCGGCGCGCGCCTGGCTCGGCCGGCAGTCCGGCTACGAACTGGTGCCAAGTCAGGCGCGCACAGCCGCCTCGTGGAACCGACGGCAGACGGGCTGACGCCCGCCTCGGCTACACCATGGTGACCTTGCCGGTGGCGATGTCGTAGACGCCACCGACGATGTTCAAGCGTCCGGCGGAGACCAGTTCCGAGACGATAGGCTGGGCCGACTTCAACCGCTCGACGTTGTGACGGACATTCTCGATGGTCGCCTCGGCCAGCAGGTCGGCCGGCTTGCGGCCGATCGCGGTCTCGATCCCCGGCTTCAGCGCCGCCACCAGTCCCGGCAGATGGCCGGGCAGCGTGATGCCGTCCTGCACCACCTTGATGGTCGCGTCGACGGCACCGCAGCCGGAATGGCCGAGCACCATGATCAGCGGGATCCCCAGGAACTTGACCCCGTATTCCAGGCTGGCGAGGCCGTCATCGTTGACGAAGTTGCCGGCGACCCGGGTCACGAACAGTTCGCCCGGAGCCTGATCGAACAACAATTCCGGTGCGACCCGCGAGTCGGCGCAACTGACGATGGCGGCGATCGGGTGCTGTGCCTGGGCGCGCGCCGCGCGGCCGACCGAGTAGTCATGGTTGGACGGGGCGTTGGCG
>CAYNFA010000404.1:0-4464 GCA_964396345.1 uncultured Thalassobaculum sp. | reverse complement strand
GGAGCGAGGCGACGTGGAAACACCAGGACGCCCCCAGAGAGCAGAGTCAGCCACGCCACCCACTGGCCAAAGCTGAAGCTGAGTTGCAGGGCCAGCAGCGTTCGCCGGCCTGGCGGCCACCGCGTCCCGACGCCGATCGCCGTGAGCTTCGCGGCCTGCCGGTCAGCGCGAAGCACCACGCCTTTCGGGGTACCGCTCGAGCCTGACGTGAACACCACGGTCGAGGCGCCGTCGAGCATCGCCGAAGGGCGCAATTGTTCGAGAATGCCGGCGCGCCGCGGCGCCGGTGTCGAGCGGTGGATCGGCACCGCCACTCCGCCGGCACGGTAGACCGCCAGGAGAGCGACGATATCGGCCGGCCGGTTGTCGACGTCGACCGGCACCGGGGCGAACGGCCTCAACCCGTCGGCGCGCAACGCCCGCGCAGCGCGATCGGCCTGCGACACCAACTCGTTCCCGGAGATCTGGCCGTCGGGGCTATCCAAGGCGACACCGGCGCCGCGCCGGGCGAGCGCGTCGAACAGTCGATCGGCGAGCGGTGTCATGTCGGATCCCAGCGAGACAAACGCCCCCACGCGGCGTTACCGTCAGGCTAAGGGGTAACGAAACCCTCGGACAAGGACGGGACCGTGGCTAGGCGGGTGCTTTATGAGACGCGTGGGCCGGTCGCCCTGATCACCCTGAACCGGCCGGAGCGTCTGAACGCGATCGATCAGCCGATGCTGGACGAGTTGCAGTCGGCCTGCGACCGTGCCGAGGCCGATGACGCGGTCGGCGCCGTCGTGCTTACCGGCGCCGGCAAGGCGTTCTCCTCGGGCTTCGACTTGCAGGCGCAGGCCGCCGCCACGCCACAGGGAGTGTCAGACTGGCGACCGGTGCTGCGTCGGGATTTCGACGCCGCCATGCGGTTCTGGCATCTCTCCAAGCCTACCGTGGCGGCGGTGCACGGGCCGGCGCTCGCCGGAGCCTGCGAAATGTCGATGGCCTGCGACGTCACGGTGGCGGCAGAGGACGCGGTGTTCGGCGAGCCGGAGTTGAAGTTCGGGGCTGGCATCGTGGTGATGCTTCTGCCCTGGATCGTCGGACCGAAGCGGGCCAAGGAGATCATCCTGCTCGGCCTCGACCGGATTACCGCCGAGGAGGCCCGCGCCATGGGCTTGGTCAACCGTGTGGTCCCGGTCGGCCACGATGTCGAGGAGGCGCTCGCTCTGGCCCGGCGGATGGCCGCAATGGACCGGACGTTGGTACGGGAGACCAAGCGGGCGATCAACCGAGGCTACGACCTCATGGGGATGGGCGCTGCACTCGAAGCCGCGCTGGACATCGACACCCTGATCGAGGGAGAAGGCATGCCGACGAAACGGCGCTTCCTGGAGATCGCGCGGTCCGACGGTTTGCGCGCGGCCCTGGCTTGGCGTGAAGCGCGCGCCGCCGAGGCCGAGCAGGGAAACTCCGCGACTCTGGAACCGGCAGGCGCTAGATCACATTTATCGAACACCATCTAACACGAGGAGACGCCCACCATGGCCAAGGCGATGTTCGCGGCCGGATGCTTCTGGGGCGTGGAAGAGACATTCCGGAAAGTTATCGGCGTGACAGACGTCGCCGTGGGGTACAGCGGCGGCACAACCGCCGATCCGACCTACGAGCAGGTCTGCTCGGGCAACACCGGCCACGCCGAGGTCGTGCTGATCGAGTACGACCAGCGCAAGGTCGACTACGACGAGTTGCTCGAAGTGTTCTGGGATTGCCACGATCCGATCCAGGTCAACCGACAGGGTCCCGACATCGGCAGCCAGTACCGCTCGGCGATCTTCACCTTCGACGCCGAGCAGGATGCCGTCGCGCGCGAGTCGAAGCACGCCCACGACGCATCGGGGCGCTACGCTCGGCCGATCGCGACCGAGATCACCCCCGCCGGCCCGTTCTGGCGCGCCGAGGAAGGCCACCAGCAGTATCTGGCAAAGCGCAGTGGCGCGCTCGCCGAGAACGTCGTGACCTGAGCGGGAGCACCACGATGGCCAAGGTCGCGCTGGTGACGGGAGGTTCGCGCGGCATCGGCGCCGCGACGTGCCGGCTGCTGGCGCGCGACGGTTGGGACGTGGCGGTCAACTACCGAGCCGATGCCCCGGCGGCCGAAGCGGTCGTGGCGGACGTGGTCGCGCTCGGCCGGCGCGCCGTGGCGGTGCGCGGCGATGTCGGCAACGAGGTCGATGTCCTTGCCATGTTCGACACCGTGGAGCGCGCGCTCGGACCGGTCGAAGGCCTGGTCAACAGCGCGGGCGTCATCGGCATGAAGGGCCGGCTGGAGGCGCTGACCGTCGAGGCGATCGAGGCGGTGCTGCGAACCAACGTGGTCGGCTCGATCCTCACCTGCCGGGAAGCGGTCAAGCGGATGTCGACCCGCCACGGCGGAACAGGCGGCGCCATCGTCAACGTGTCCTCCGGCTCCGCCTATATCGGCAACCCCGGCTCCGGGGTGCTCTACGCGATATCGAAGGGCGCGGTGAACTCGCTGCACGCCGGCCTCAGCCAGGAAGTTGCCGGCGAAGGCATCCGGGTGAACGCTGTGTCACCCGGAATGACCGCGACCGACATGGTCAGCCAGGAAGCCATCCAGTACAGCCTGCCGAACATCCCGATGGGGCGTGCCGGCGAGCCGGAGGAGATCGCCGAGGCGATCGTCTGGCTGATGAGCGACAAGGCACGCTACGTCGCCGGTGCCAACATCCGGGTGGCGGGCGGACGTCCATGACGTGGTCGGCGCCACGTCACTTCAATCATTCACGAAGTGTTGAAATCCCAGCTTACCGTCGCGGTCGTATCGCGTAAGGTGCGGCCCGAACGACGGTAGAGATGGGAGCAGAGCGATGACAGCGCGCGTCGCCATCAACGGCTTCGGCAGAATGGGACGGCTGGGACTGCGGGCCGGGTTCGGAGCCACGGATTTTCGCGTCATCGCCGTCAACGAGATCGCCGGCAACCTGCAGACCGCGGCCCATCTTCTGGAGTTCGACAGCGTTCACGGGCGCTGGCCGATTCCAGTGACATCCGACGGCTCCACCCTGGTCGCTGGCGGCCAGCGCCTAGCCTACGGCTCGGCGCCGACCCCCTCGGAAATCTCCTGGACCGGCGACGAAGTCGATGTCGTCCTGGAATGCACCGGCCGTTTCAAGACGATGGACAGCCTGCGCCCGTACTTCGACCGTGGCATCCGCAAGGTCGTGGTCTCCGCCCCGGTCAAGGAGGCCGGCGCCCTCAACGTGGTAATGGGCGTCAACGATCACCTGTACGATCCGGGGCGGCACGCCGTCGTGACACCCGCCTCCTGCACCACCAACTGCCTGGCGCCGGTCGTGAAGGTGCTGCACGAGGGGCTCGGCATCGTTCGCGGCTCGATGACCACGATCCACGACGTCACCAACACCCAGGTCATCGTCGACGCGCCGCTCAAGGACCTGCGCCGCTCGCGGTCGGCGCTCAACTCGCTGATCCCGACGACCACCGGGTCCGCCACCGCGATCACGCTCATCTACCCGGAACTGAAGGGCAAGCTGAACGGCCACGCGGTCCGGGTCCCGCTGCTGAACGCCTCGCTCACCGACTGCGTGTTCGACGTCGCGCGGGACACCACGGTCGAGGAGGTCAACGATCTGTTCCGGACGGCCTCGGAAGGGGCGCTGGCCGGCATCCTCGGCTACGAGGAGCGGCCACTGGTCTCCGTCGACTACCTCAACGATCCGCGGTCGAGCGTGATCGACGCGCTCTCCACCATGGTCGTCGACCGGCGGATGGTTAAGGTCTACGCCTGGTATGACAACGAATGGGCGTACGCCAAGCGCATGATGGACCTGACCGCCATGGTGGCGCGCTCGCTCGCCTGATCGCGTGCTTCGGGAACACGGAGCCGACATGACGCACCTCCGGGACTACGCCTCGGTCACCGCCGCCTACTGGGCGTTCACGCTCACCGACGGCGCGCTGCGCATGCTGGTCCTGCTGCACTTCCATCGCCTCGGCTACTCGCCGATCGACATTGCCGTGCTGTTCCTTCTGTACGAGGCGATGGGGGTGGTCACCAACTTCCTCGGCGGCTGGATCGGCGCTCGGTACGGGCTGCGCATCACCTTGTTCACCGGGCTCGCGGTGCAGATCGCCGCCCTGGTGATGCTGTCGCTGACCGACCCCGCCTGGACCGTCGCGCTGTCGGTCGGCTACGTGATGGTCGCCCAGGCGCTCTCAGGGGTCGCCAAGGACCTCACCAAGATGAGTTCGAAGTCGGCGGTCAAGCTGGTGGTCGGGGCCGGCGACCGGGGCGGGCTGTTCAAGTGGGTGGCAATCCTCACCGGGTCGAAGAACGCCCTGAAGGGCGTGGGCTTCCTGCTGGGCGGCGTCCTGCTGGAGTATCTCGGCTTTGAGCCTGCGCTATGGTCGATGGCCGGCGCCCTGGCCCTGGTCCTGGCC
>CAYNFA010000403.1:0-4464 GCA_964396345.1 uncultured Thalassobaculum sp. | reverse complement strand
GTTACTTGTGTATCAGCCATGTCGTCTTAAGTTGTGCGGCCCTCGCGGTCGGCGACCGCCAAGTGGAGCGCGGACTATATGCGTTCATGCTCGACTGTCAATGATTAGACGCTCCGAACGCCACGGAAACGCTTGGTTTCCGGTGCGATCGACGCCACGGCGGCCGGATCCTGGGGTCACGGTCGACCGAGCCGTGCACGTGTGACTATGGAGGCTTACGCACCCGTGACCAAGACCCTGATCCTGCTTCCCGGGCTGCTGAACGACGCGGCGCTGTGGCGCCACCAGATCGACGCGCTGTCGGACCTGTTCGACGATATCAGCGTGCCGGACCTGGCCCGGCATGAGTCTGTCCGGGCGATCGCGGCCTCGATCCTGGCGGAAGCGCCCGGACGCTTCGCCCTGGCCGGGCTGTCGATGGGCGGTTACGTGGCGCTGGAAATGTTCCGGCAGGCGCCGGAGCGGGTCGAGCGTCTGGCCCTGCTGGACACGTCGGCCCGCGCCGACGACGACGACCAGCGCCGCCGCCGGACCGGCCTGATCCAACTCGCGGACATGGGCCGGTTCAAGGGCGTCACCCCCAGGCTGCTGCCGATGCTGGTGCACCCCAGCCGACTGGACGATCCGGCCGTCACCGGGCCGATCTTCGAGATGGCGGCGCGCATCGGGCGCGACGGGTTCATCCGCCAGCAGAAGGCGATCCTGTCGCGCGACGACAGCCGCAGCCTGCTGGCGACGGTGACGTGCCCCACCCTGATCGCCTGCGGGCGCGAGGATCTTCTCACCCCCCTGGCGCTGTCCGAGGAGATGGCGGCGGCGATCCCGGGGGCACGGCTCGAGATCGTCGAGGAATGCGGTCATCTGCCGGCCCTGGAGCGGCCGGAGCGGACGACCGGCATGCTGCGCCGCTGGCTCGAGGACTAGGCGTGGCCCGCGTCCTGTTCGGAATGATCAACAACCGATCGCGGCCGATCGGCGGCGTGAAGGTGATCTATCAGGCCGTGGCCGGGCTGCGGCGGCGCGGCATCGACGCCTATGTGGCGTCGGCCGTCGGGCTTCCCGAATGGCTGGAAGGCAGCGAGGTCATCGAGAACGTTGCCTTGGTCGACATGTCCCGTCCGCAGACTTTGGGTCCGCGCGACATCTTCGTGGCAACGGACGCGATGGGGCCACACCGCCTGCCGATGCTGCTGGGCAAGCCCGAACGGCGGGTCATCTTCATTCAGAATCACAACGCGGTGCGGAGCAACTCGGCCGTCGACTGGTCGCTCCTGACGCACATTCGGTGCCTGACGGTCTCGGACTACTCGCGCCGCTTCCTGGTCGATCGGGCGGGATTCCAGGAGGTGGCTGTGGTGCATCCGGGCGTCGACCGAACGGTGTTCCGGCCGGTCGGGACCAAGCGGCACCGCATTGCCTACATGCCGCGCAAGTGGCCGGGGCTGGCGGAGCGGCTGCGGGAACGGGTCCGGCAGCCGATCGAGTGGCTGCCTATTGACGGATGCACGGAGGCGGAGACCGCCGCGATCCTGGCCGGGTCGTCGATCTTCCTTAATCTCGGACGCGGCGAGGGGTTCGGCTTGCCGCCGCTGGAAGCGATGGCCGCCGGCTGCGTGGTGTGCGGTTTCGCGGCGCAGGGAACCACCGATTTCGCCACGCCCGACAACGGGTTCTGGGCCGCCGAGAACGATCTCGACGGCTGCATCCGGGCGATCGACGGGGCCCTCGACGCCTTCCGCGACCCTGGACGGGTAGGCCGGTACGTGACCGCCGGCCTGCTGACCGCCGAGCGCTTCGCGCTGCCGGTGTTCGAGGACCGCCTGGCGGAGTATTTCGGGGCGCTGCTGTAGCGCTGCCGGCTGTCAGACGTCGACGTCGCGCACGAAGCGGGCGTTGTCCTGGATGTAGGCGAAGCGCAACTCGGGCTTCTTGCCCATCAGCGTCTCGACCGTCTCGCGGGTTCGCCGGGTCTCGGCCTCGAGTTCAGGCTCGAGGATCAGGTTCGGCCCGCCGGCCGGCGGTATCTTGACCCGCAGCATCTGACGGGTCGCGCGGTTCATCGTGGTCTCCTTGAGCTGCATCGGCGGCATCTCGCCAAGGCCCTTGAAACGGCTGATCTCGACCTTGCCCTTGCCGGCGAACGCGGTCGCCATGAGTTCGTCCTTGTGGGCGTCGTCGCGGGCGTAGACGGTCTTGCCGCCCTGGGTAAGGCGGTACAGCGGCGGCATCGCCAGGAACAGGTGGCCTTCCTCGATCAGCCTCGGCATCTCGCGGTAGAAGAACGTCATCAGGAGCGACGCGATGTGCGCGCCGTCGACATCGGCGTCGGTCATGATGACGACCTTCTCGTAGCGCAGCTGGTCGACCCTGAAGGATGACCCGGTGCCGCAGCCGAGCGCCTGCACCAGATCCGCGAGCTCCTGGTTCTGCCGGAGCTTGTCGGCCGAGGCGCTGGCGACGTTCAGGATCTTGCCGCGCAACGGCAGCACCGCCTGGGACGCCCGGTCGCGGGCCTGCTTCGCCGAACCGCCGGCGCTGTCACCCTCGACCAGGAAGATCTCGGTGTCCTCGGCGCCGGAGCGCGAGCAATCGGCGAGCTTGCCGGGAAGGCGCAGCTTTCGGGTCGCGGTCTTGCGGCTGACCTCCTTCTGCTGGCGGCGGCGCAGGCGATCCTCGGCGCGCTCGATCAGTCGCTCCAGCAGCAGGTTGGCGGTCTCCGGGTCGGCCGAGAGCCAGTGGTCGAAATGGTCCTTGACCGCCTGCTCGACCATGCGGGTGGCGTGCGCGCTGACCAGCCGCTCCTTGGTCTGGCCCTGGAACTGCGGGTCGCGGATGAAGACCGACAGCATGATGCAGGCCCCGACCATCAGGTCTTCGGCGGTGACCTGGGCGGCGCGCTTGTTGCCGACCATCTCGCCATAGGCCTTCAGGCCCCGCATCAGCGCCGCCCTCAGGCCGGCTTCGTGGGTGCCGCCGAGGGGCGTTGGAATGGTGTTGCAATAGGCGTGCAGGAAGCCGTCGTCCTGATCGTCAGGCCAGTTCATCGCCCACTCGATGCGACCTTGCCCGTCCGGCGCCTCGACATCGCCGGTGAACGGCCGGGTCGAGACCGTGCGCCGACCCTCGATCGCGCTCGCCAGGAAGTCGGCGAGGCCGCCGGGGTAGTGGAGCGCCGCTTCGACCGGGGTCTCGTCGCCGTCGCGCAGCAGCTCCGGGTCGACCTTCCAGCGGATCTCGACGCCCTTGAACAGGTACGCCTTCGAGCGCGCCATCCGGTACAGGGTGGCCGGCCGGAACCGGGCGTTCGGACCGAAGATCTCGGCGTCCGGGTGAAACCGGATGGTGGTGCCACGGCGGTTCGGGGCGGCGCCGACGGTTTCCAGCGGTCCCTGCGGGACACCGCGGGCGAAGCGCTGGGCGTACAGCCGCCGGTCGCGCGCCACCTCGACCTCCAGACGGTCGGACAGCGCGTTCACCACCGACACGCCGACGCCGTGCAGGCCGCCGGCGGTGGCGTAGACCTTGTCGGAGAACTTGCCGCCGGAATGCAGGGTGGTGAGGATGACTTCCAGCGCCGACTTGGTCGGGAACTTCGGGTGCGGGTCGACCGGGATGCCGCGGCCGTTGTCGCGCACGGTCACGGTGTGGTCGGCGGCGAGCTCGAGCTCGATGCGGCTGGCGTGGCCGGCGACCGCCTCGTCCATGGAGTTGTCGAGCACCTCGGCGACCAGGTGGTGCAGGGCGCGTTCGTCGACGCCGCCGACATACATGCCCGGCCGCCG
Source organism: uncultured Thalassobaculum sp. (assembly GCA_964396345.1). GTDB lineage: Bacteria > Pseudomonadota > Alphaproteobacteria > Thalassobaculales > Thalassobaculaceae > Thalassobaculum_A. Next base: position 682 of record CAYNFA010000403.1, on the reverse strand, counting down.
GCGCACGGGCTCAAGTCCCTCCAGGACCTCGATGTCCTTGGCGGAATAGTCGTCGGCGCGCGCGCCGGAGCTTGCGAATAGGTCGGCCATGTCCGGTCGTCTTGTGGGTTCGCGAGGGGCTATCGGCCCGAGAACCCGCAGTTTATCCTGTAGGTGCGTCGAGCGCGAGTGCAAGATATGGTGTGGCCATGACAGCAGGCATGCGGGTCGATCCGGGGCGCTCGCCACGCGGCGAGATGCAGATACGCACCCTGGCCATGCCGGCCGACGCCAACCCCAACGGCGACATCTTCGGCGGCTGGGTTCTCAGCCAGATGGACGTCGCCGGCGGGCTCGCCGCCGCCAAGCGGGCCCGAGGCCGGGTGGTGACGGTCGGCATCGAGGCGATGACCTTCGTCGGCCCGGTGGCGGTCGGCGACGTGCTGTGCTGCTACGGCGACATAGAGCGGGTCGGGACCACCTCCATCACCGTCGCCATCGAGGCCTGGAAGATCCGCTGGTTCGACCGCCGCGAGGAGCGGGTGCTGGTCACCGAGGGGCGGTTCACCTACGTCGCGATCGACGAGGCCGGCCGCAAGCGGCCGGTCGACGCATGACGACGATGTTGCTGCGCGAGGTTGCCTTCGAGGTGCAGGCGGCCGAGGGCGGCGTGGTGCGGGCGATCAATGTCGCCGAGGGCGAC
>CAYNFA010000402.1:0-4465 GCA_964396345.1 uncultured Thalassobaculum sp. | reverse complement strand
CCAGGAGGCGACCGGTACGCGATGGGATCGGGTCGTCTGCGGTCATGCGGCGGGACGATGGTCCGCGCCGGTTCGACGGTCAAGCGACCGATCGTGCGCCAGCGGCAAACCGGGATCCCGGTTTGCCGGTGACGCGACGCGCGGGCGAGCGTGGCACGCCTCGCCCGGTGCTACCCCGTCGACGACATGCCGATAGGCGTGCCAGGTAGCGTGGCCGAGCAACGGGAACGTGACGATCAACCCGACATAGAGGGTGACGATCCCGACCCCGGTCAGAACCACGATCAGCCAGCCCCATACCAGCATCGGCCAGAAATTCGCACGAACCGCGGCGGCGCTGGCGATCATGGCGCTGATCGCGTCGACCTCGCGGACCATCAGCATCGGCACGGCGAAGACGGCGACCGCGAATACCCCGGCGGCGATCACGCCGCCGACCAGCGACCCGATAGCTAGCATGGCGAGGCCGTCGAGCGTGAAGAACAGAAGGTGCACTGACTGCTCGAACCCGGGAAAACCAGCGAGGCCGAAGAACAGCGCGTAGATCAACTGGGCGATCCGGATCCACGCCAGGAGCATCAGCATGAGCAGCGCGCCGAGGAACGCCAGTTGGGTCGGCGACCGTGTGGTGACGAAAAGCGCGCTGCCGAGGCCGACCGCCTCGCCAGCGTCCAGGCGGCGGCTGGTCTCGTAGAGGCCGACGGCAAGCAGCGGCCCGACGAGCATGAAGCCCGCCACCATCGGCAACAGAAGGTATTGCAACTCCAGGCCGAACAGCATCCACGTCAGGAAGCCGCTGACGCCGGCAAACAGGACGCCATAGGCGAGGCTGATGCGGGGCACCCGCCAGAGGTCGCGCCAGCCGGCGGCCAACCATGCCCAGGGGGCATCGGGCCTCACCGGGGCGCGGGTCGTCCCGGCGGTGACGGTGTTGGTCGCGCCAGCGGGCGCGGGGATCATGCTCGCCTTGGCCATGCGGATCCTCTCCGGTCGATCTGTGTCGAGCCTAGGATCCGTCGGACCGGACACGCCGACACTGCGCTGGATCAATTTTTTCCGCCACGTTTCCCATCGCATCGGTCGAAGGCTGCCGATCATCGCGCGTAACCGGCGCGCCAACGTCATGAAAGCTCGCGACCGGCGTGTAGACCCCGGAGGATTGCGCGCCCTTTCGCGTGTCTCCCACGTGACAGGATTGGACTTTTCCAAGAATTCAGGCATATTGCCGGCGTGTTTGCGGGGGTATTCCGGCGAGCACCACGAGAAGTGGGGGCCACGGTCTCGATCGTTAGTCGGGGGCTTCCGCCTCAGAAACGAGGCGCGATGAGTCGCGAGAAGGAGACGCGCATGCTCACAAGAATGATTGGCGCCACCAAGATGGCGTTGGCGGCGACCGCGATGCTCGGACTGAGCGCCTGTGCCGGCTTCCAGCTCGACAATGCGAAGGGCCTGACCCCGTCCGGCGATGCGTTCAGCGCGGCGCTGTACAAGGAGTATCTGGTCCTGGCGGAGATGGAATTCGCCGAAGGCGACTATGAGGACTCCGACGAGTTCTCGATGCGCGCCATCGCGTCGGCCAAGGGCACCCCGCCGGCCCCCGAGGAGATGGCTTCTCGCCAGATCCCGGCCGCCGCCCAGGGCGAGTTGGCCGAAGCCCGCCGCAAGCTGACCGAGGCCCTCGCCGCTGGCGCCGGGACTGCCAAGCCGGCTGCTGCCGCCCGCGCCCAGGCCAGTTTCGACTGCTGGATGCAGGAGCAGGAGGAGAACTTCCAGCCTGCCGACATCAAGTGGTGCAAGGATCGCTTCAACGCGGCGATGGCCGAAATCGGCGCTCCCGCCCCGAAGGCCCAAGCGCCGAAGCCGACGGTCACGTTCGCCAACTTCACGGTCTACTTCGACTTCGACAAGTCGACGCTGACCCCGCAGACCCAGGCGATCCTGATCGACGCCGCGAACGCTGCCGACGACATGGCAGCCAAGTCGATCACCGTGTCGGGCTACACCGACCGTTCCGGCTCCGAGGCCTACAACATGCGGCTGTCGCAGCGGCGCGCCGAGGCAGTTGCCAAGGAACTGACGAACCTGATCGGTCCCCAGGCGCCGGCCATGACCCTGGAGGCTTTCGGCGAGTCGCAGAACTTGGTGGTGACGCCGGACGGGGTCAAGGAAGAGAAGAACCGCCGCGTGAAGATCGACATCCGGAAGTGATCTCGACCTGACATCGGTGCACGAACCGCGGGGCGGATGGGAAACCATCCGCCCCGTTTCTGTTGGGCGGGTGGCGCGGTGTCGGCGCGGAAGCGCGGGCGACGGGCGACTACTGCAGGCGGCGGCGCGGCGGCTCCAGGTCGTCGAACCGCGGCTTCTCGGCTACCGGCGAGGCCTGATGGTGGACGAGTTTCCAGCCCCGGGCATCATGGGCAAACAGGTTGCACGCCACCAGCGTGCCCTCCTCGATCACCTCGTAGCAGCAGACCTGGGCGAAGTCGCCGTACAGGAACACACGGGGTTGACGACACTCGATCCCGGGCGCGCCCGGGTTGCCAAAGATGCCGACCCAGCTGTCCATGACAGCGTCGCGGCCGAACAGCGGTTGCCAGCCAGGATGGACACAGGTCACCGGCAGGTGCCGTGACCACAGTTCCTCCATACCCTTGATGTCCTTGAGGGCGAAGGCGACATAGAACGCCTCGTTGGCGAACAGGACGGCCGCTTCCTGGCTCATCGCAAGCATCCCTACGGGCGACGATCCTCCGACGCTAGCACGACGGGCATCCCGCCGTCCCGCGCGGCAGGCGGTCCGCGCGCTCCGCGGCAACGTCAGTAGGTCGCCCGGCCACCCGAGCAGTCGAACACTGCGCCGGTGGAGAAGGAACATTCCTCCGAGGCGAGCCAAGTGACCAGACCGGCGATCTCTTCGACCTGACCGAACCGGCCCATCGGAATCTTGGTGAGCATGAAGTCGATGAACTCCTGGCTCATCTGATCGAAGATTTCGGTTTTGACCGCCGCCGGAGTGACGCAGTTCACCGTGATCGGAGTGTCTGCCAGTTCCTTGCCGAGCGACTTGGTAAGGCCAATGACACCCGCCTTCGCTGCGGAATAGGCCGGTGCGCGCGGGTTGCCTTCCTTGCCGGCAACCGATGCGATGTTGACGATCCGGCCATAGTTGCGCGAGCGCATGTAGGGCACTACCGCCCGGCAGCACAGGAACACACCGGTCAGGTCGATATCGATCACCCGCCGCCAGGCATCGACGGTGTATTCCCAGGTCGTGCTGTTCGGGCCGGTGATGCCGGCCGACGACACCAGGATGTCGATGCGGCCGAACTCGCGCTCGACCTCGGCCGCTGCACGGTCCACCGCGCCGGCATCGGTGACGTCGACCGCGGCGGTGTGGAGGCGCTCGTCCGGAAGACCGAGGGCCGCCTTGCTCTCGGCGAGCTTGGCGGCGTCGGAATCCCACAGGCTGACCGAGGCGCCGCTGGACGACAGCCGGTGCGCAATGGCGAGACCGATGCCACGGGCGCCGCCGGTGATAATGGCACTGCGTCCGGTGAAGTCGTAGGCGACCATGGAATATCCTCTCAGATCAGGCCGCGGCGGGCCAGATTCCGCATCAGGGCGCCGGCACCGAAGGTCCAGGGTGGGATCCTGTCGGCCCGATCGACCCGGTTGATCAGGGCACCCAGCTTCGCGGAGCTGATCGCGACGACGTCGCCAAGATGGTGGGTGAAGCCCTGGCCGGGCGCTCCACGGTCTTCGGTCGGCGCGAACAGGGTACCGGTCATGAGCACCAGGCCGTCGGGGTACTGGTGGGTCGGCCCAATGGCGTGGGCGGCAAGGTCGGCGACATCGCGGCTGATCCGGCTCATCGACGAGCGACCTTTCAGCACGAAGCCGTCCGGCCCCTCGACCCGGAGGTCCAGTTCCGCCACCCGGACGTCGTCGAGGCCGAAGCCATCGTCGAACAACCGGATGAACGGTCCGAGTGCCGCCGAGCCGTTGTTGTCCTTGGCCTTACCCAGCAACAGGGCGCTGCGGCCCTCGACGTCGCGCAGGTTGACGTCGTTGCCGAGGGTGGCTCCGACGATCCGGCCGTCGGCGGCGATCGCCAGCACGATCTCCGGCTCCGGATTGTTCCACGACGACACAGGGTGAAGCCCGACCTCTGCGCCGATCCCGACGCCGGCCATCGGTGGCGCCTTGGTGAACACCTCGGCGTCCGGCCCGATGCCGACCTCAAGATATTGCGACCACATGCCCCGCTCGACCAGCGCCGCCTTCAACGCCATCGCCTCGTCGGAGCCCGGCACGATGCTCGATAAATCGAGGCCGATGCGGTCGCCGATCTCGCGGCGGATCGCGTCGGCGGCGGCCGGGTCGCCCTTCGCCTTCTCCTCGATCACCCGCTCCAGCATGCTGGAGGCGAAGGTGACTCCGCAGGCCTTGCTCGCCTGCAGGT
>CAYNFA010000401.1:0-4465 GCA_964396345.1 uncultured Thalassobaculum sp. | reverse complement strand
GGTCAAGGTTCCCCAGGGGAAGCCGCCGCCGGCGAGGTGCCCGACCCAGCCGACCGTCTTGTAACGCGCGACCGCGCCGATGGCGCCGCCGATCGCGACCGCGAGGAGCATCTTCATGATGCGCCCGGCTTAGCCGGTTCCACGCCGAATATCCAGCCTTCCCAACGCGCCGCCGGCTCGCCGGACGGCGCCCGCCAGACCGCCGGATCGCCCGACAGGTGTCGAAGCGCCGCCGCGGAGACCACGGCGTCGGCCTTGTCCTCGATGTCGAGGGAGGGGCCGTCGTAGGGCAGGCTGCCGTGGGCGGCCAGCGCGGCCTCGACCACGGCCGGGTCGCGCCAGGCGCGCGGATCGGCTTCGGCGCGCCGGAAGTACAGCCGGGGAAAGATCTCGACGATCGTCACTGCGCCAGGATCGGCGAACGGCCACACCGCCGCCGCGCCGTCGAGACGGTGCAGCAGCCGCATGCCGGCCAGCGACCCGGTGCCGACATTGGCGGCGCCGATGCACTTGAACACCGGGTGCGGCGACGTCACCGCGGCGCAGGCGCGCTCGGTCGCGCGCTGGCGGTGCTGGTAGAGGTCGCCGCGGCCGTGCGGGCTGAGATAGTGACCGGCCACCGGCGACCCCGGCGCGTACACCGCGCCGGCGTACAAATCGGCCCCGTCGCCGGCGAGCCGGTCGACCATCGCCCAGAGCGAACGCGCGTCCGCGGGCGTCGCGGGATCGCCCGGAAAATACGCCTCGCGGTCGCCGTGCGCGTAGGCGAAGGCGAAGTCGAAGCCGGCGAGCAGCCGAGTCCCCCGCACCCTCTCCTCCGCGATCCGGTCGAGCACGTCGCCACGGCGCCAGAGTCCGCCCGGCTGCGGACCGTCCAGCAGGGTCGGGGCGGCGTCGCCCGGTCGGCAGGCCGCCACCCGTAACCCCTTCAGCCGCCGCCCCTTGGCCCCGGACCAGTCGATGCCGAGATAGAGATCGAATCGCGGGGGTGTCATTCCTCGCCCCGCCGCTTGGCGCGCAGCCGGTCGAAGTATTCCAGACGCTTGCGGATCTCGCGCTCGAAGCCGCGCTCGACCGGGTTGTAGAAGCGCTGCCGCTCCATGCCGTCCGGGAAGTAATTCTGGCCGGAGAAGCCTTCCTCGGCGTCGTGGTCGTAGGCGTAGCCGGAGCCGTAGCCGAGATCCTTCATGAATTGGGTCGGCGCGTTCAGGATGTGCGCCGGCGGCATCAGCGAGCCGGTCTGGCGGGCGGCACGGGCCGCGGAGCCGTGCGCTTTGTAGGCGGCGTTGGATTTCGGAGCGGTGGCGAGGAACACCACCAGTTGGCTGATCGCCAGGTCGCCCTCGGGCGAACCGAGCCTGTCGTACGTCTCCCAGCAGGCGATCGCCTGGGCCACCGCCTGCGGCTCGGCGAGCCCGACGTCCTCGACCGCGAACCGGGTCAGGCGGCGCAGGATGTAGGCCGGATCTTCGCCGCCGGCCAGCATGCGGGCCAGCCAGTACAGCCCGGCGTCGGCATCCGAACCGCGTAGCGACTTGTGGAGCGCGCTGATCAGGTTGTAGTGCTCCTCGCGATCCTTGTCGTACATCGGCGCGCGCCGCTGGACGTTAGCCGCGACCCCGGCCGCGTCGAGAGGCTCTGGTGGTTGCAGCGCCAGCACCTCCTCCGCCAGGTTCAGCAGGAAGCGACCATCGCCGTCGGCCATGGCGCGCAAGGCTGCGCGGCCATCGTCATTCACCGGCAGCGCACGGCCGGTCGCCGCCTCGGCACGCCCCAGCAGCAGGTCGAGGGCGGCGTCGTCCAGGCGCCGCAGCACGAAGACCTGGCAGCGCGACAGCAGCGCCGCGTTCAGCTCGAACGACGGATTTTCCGTGGTCGCGCCGACCAGGGTGATGGTGCCGTCCTCGACCACCGGCAGGAAGCCGTCCTGCTGGGCGCGGTTGAACCGGTGGACCTCGTCCACGAACAGCAGGGTTCCGCGCCCGCCGGCGCGACGGCCCCGGGCCGCTTCGAACTGCTTCTTGAGGTCGGCGACGCCGGAGAACACCGCCGAAAGCGCGACGAACTCCTGGTCGGTATGCTCCGCCAGCAGGCGGGCAATGGTGGTCTTCCCGCACCCGGGCGGCCCCCACAGGATGCACGAGGCCAGCCGCCCCTTGGCCAGCATCCGACCGATCGGTCCGTCGGGGCCGAGCAGGTGGTCCTGGCCCACCACCTCGGCGATCCGGGTCGGCCGAAGCCGATCGGCCAGCGGTCGCGGGGCCTGCGTCTCGAAAAGGCTCATGGAGGCAGTCTAGCCCTGCACGCGCGTGGTGAGCACCCGGTCGTCCCGCCGGATCGACAGGGTCCACGAGCCGCTCGCGCTCTGCAGCGCGCGTTCCAGGGTGTTGACCCGGTCGATCGGCTGGTCGTTCACCGAGACCACCAGGTCGCCGCGCCGCAATCCCAGCCGCTCGGCCGCCGATCCGGGGGCGGTTCCGACCACCACGACCCCGCGGGCCAGTTCGTCGAAGCCTTCGTCGATGGCGAACGCCGGCGACAGGTTCGCCACCCGCGCGCCGGCCATCGGGCTGCGGCCGGTCAGGTCGCTGATGTTGGGCACCGGGTCTGCCCTCGGCGGCTCCATCGGCAGTCGGGCCGTGAACACCCGGCCGTTGCGCAGCACCTGCAGGGTGATGGTCTCGCCGGTCTCGCGGGTGCCGATGCGGTAGCGCAGACCGCCGGCATCGGTCACCTCGCGCTCATCGACCTCGAGCACGACGTCGCCCGTGCGCAGGCCGGCACGGGCGGCCGGGCCGCCCGGATAGACGTCGCCGATCAGGGCGCCGACGGGACGATCCAGGCCCAGGCCCTGAGCCAGGTCGGTCGTGACAGTCTGAATCCTGGCGCCGAGCCAGGGACGAACGATCTTGCCGCTGCCGGCCGCGCGCAGGACCGTGGCGACCATGTTCGACGGGATCGCGAACCCGATCCCGACCGACCCGGCGCCGCCGGTGCGCTGGTTCGAGTAGATCGCGGTGTTGACACCGACCAGCCTGCCGTCGACGCCGATCAGGGCACCGCCGGAGTTGCCGGGATTGATCGAGGCATCCGTCTGGATGAAGAAGCTGTAGTCGGTGATGCCGACATTGGTGCGCGCCAGCGCCGAGACGATGCCCATGGTGACGGTCTGGCCGACACCGAACGGGTTGCCGATCGCCAGCACGATGTCGCCGACTTCAAGGTCGTCGGAGTCGCGTATCGCCACAGCCGGAAGCAGCTCGTCTTCGACGTCGATCTTCAGGACCACCAGGTCGGTCTTGGGGTCGGCGAGCATGACCCTCGCCGGGAACTCCCGGCGATCGGCCAGCACGACGGTGATCGCATCGGCCTTCTCGATCACGTGGTAGTTCGTGACCACAACGCCGGTCGGGTCGACGATCACCCCGGAGCCGAGCGAGTTCGCCTCGCGGCGACGCTCCGGCAACCGCGGCATCAGGTCGCCGAAAAAGCGCTTGAAGAACGGGTCGTCGAACAGCGGCGACAGCCCCGGCTGCTCCGTCACCGTCGCCCGGCTGTAGACGTTGACCACCGCCGGACCGACCTCCCGGACCAGCGGGGCAAACGACAGGTTGATCTCGGCCATAGACTGCGGCAGCCGGCGTTCCGCCTGCGCAGTCGCGACAGAAGGGATTCCCAGGGCCCAAACCAACACGAGGGCCCACACGGTGACCATGCGCGCGATCATCGACTCCAACCTCGCAAACTGACCATGGGACGCCGGTTGCCGCCGCGTCCCGCTGTGCTACCGTCTGAATTCAAGAAGACTGGATGACATGCCAAGGCGGGGACGGATTCCCCGCCGCAAGAGATTGGGGGGCCCCGGTGACGATGCCAGGGCAACACCAGGGCGAGATCGAGGCGGCCCGCGAGGCCGCAAGGGTGATTGCGAGCGAGGGCGGGCCACGCGGCGATCTGTCGGCGGCGAGGGCCGCGTTCGACACCCTCGAGGGCATCGTCGCGCGTCGCCCGGACCATCCAGATCTGATCCGCGTCGCGGTCTGTGGCGCCGTCCGGCTGGCGGCCGCCGGTCGCTCGAGAGCCGACCTCACCTCGGTCCGCCATGCCCATGGCTTTCTGGGCGCGCTGGCCGCTCGCCTGCCCGACGACCCGTTGCCGCGCCGTGCCTACGCCGAGGCGTCGGTCGACCTGATTTCGGCTGAAACCCGGGTGAACGGGCTCTCCAGTGCCCTCGCGGTGTACCGCACCGTAACCGCGCTCGGAAACCGCAACGCCAATGACGTCGACTTTGCCGGCATCCGGGCCAAGGCCGCGGCCAACCTGGTGGCGCTGGCGCTGGAGGCCGATCGTCCGCACGATGCCCGCCGGGCACTGGCCGACCTTGCCGGACTCGAAGCCGCCCAGCCGGCCGCCGCCATGGTCCGCCTGCAGCACGCCCGCGGGGTGTTCAACCGCCTCGCCCACG
>CAYNFA010000400.1:0-4479 GCA_964396345.1 uncultured Thalassobaculum sp. | reverse complement strand
TGACTCGGTCGGCCTTGCTGTGCCCGGCATGCCCTATGGCTCGCCCGGGATGGGGCCGGAAAGCGAACGTGAAGCCTATGAGGTGTTCCTGATCAACAGGGATGGCAGCGTGGAAGTGTTCGCTCGTTACGCGGCGGCGTGATCGGTCGGGCAGTCAAAAATCGTTGTCGGTAGCGACGCGGGCACCTTGTCCGGGGACGAGCCAGCGCTGAGTGCAGCGCCGACCGTCCTGACGTCCGGCAAGGTGAAAATATTCATCCGCGGCGGCCACTGCCGGTCACGCCGTGTCGAGCGATCCCTGGATCATGATGCCGGCGTCCGTCAGGACGTCGTCGACCATGTCGAGCAGCACGCCCTCCACGCGCTCGCGGCAGTCCACCGGGTCGGCCAGGATCTCCAGCTCGGTGAACGAGATCACCCGGTAGTTGCTGGCGATGAGGGCATGCTCGCGCCTCAGCTTGCCCGGCAGGCGCTCGCCCGGTCGCTCCCGATCGATGGTGACGGCGAGTTGGCGGGCGTGCTCGTAGTGCCGGGCCTCGAGGGCGAACGGCACCGTCAGCCCGTGGTCGAGCGTCGCCCTGAACGTCACCGACGTGACCCAGCCGGCGCGCGGCCGGCGGCTCCAGTCGGCGATCATCAGGACCTCCTTGTAGCCGTCGCTGGCGGTCATCAGATGCGCCAGCAGCACGGCCTCGGCGGCCGTGTGATCGACGGCGAGGGTATCGAAATAGGTCTCCTCCAGGTCCTCGAGAACCTGGACTGCCCGCTCCTTGAATCGCCGGCGGGCCTCGGCCTCGGCTGCGTCCATCGATGTCACGGGCCTTGCCAACCCCGTTGCCGCGCCGGAGGACCGTCCGGAATCCCCGCGGGCGCGGCGTCGCGCGGGGCACGATTCCCACAACCTGATCGGGAGTGGCCAGGACGGCATCCTAGCGGCGACCGGTTAACAAATTACCGCCGCAGCACCGGCGCTCGCGTCAGCCGAGCCTGGCGTTGCGTTCCGCCAGGAGCGCGCGCAGCACCGAGCGGTGGCAGCGCGACTCGTCCTCGCAGTAGCAGCCGACCGAGAAGTCGGCGTCGCGCGAGAGGGCGGTGAGCAGGTCGAGGGCGCGGCGGGGCGTCGGCGCGTCCATCTCGCCCCGGAAAGCGCGCACGAAGCCGTCCCACTCGTCGCGCGTCAGCGCCGCACGCGCCCGCGACACCAACTCGGGGCTTGGCGAGAGGTCGGGGTACCAGACGTCGAACCAGTCGTCGACGGCCCAGCGCTCCTTGCGCACTCCCCTGGGCGGCCGACGCACGGCGCCGATGCGAGTTCCCTCGCTGGCGAGGCGCGGCGTGCGCGGTACCCGGAATCCGGAGCGTGCTTCACAACGCCCGGCGCAGCGTCAGGTTGATTCGCGCCCGGCCGGTCGCCGGGTGGTCGCCGTCTTTCAGCGCCAGCACGCCGTGGTGGTGCAGCCGGGCCGCTCCGCCCCACACCACCATGTCGCCGTGCCGTAGGGCGACCTTGCGCACCGGGTCGGCGCGCTTCGGGCCGCCGAACTGGAAGGTGGCGGGCAGGCCGAGCGAGACCGAGACGATCGGGTGGCCGTAGTCGCGCTCGTCGCGGTCCTGGTGCAGCGACAGCCTGGCGCCGGGCTCGTAGCGGTTGATCAGGCAGGCGTCGGGAACAAACCCGGGATAGCCGGCTTCCGCCGCCGCTTCGGCGGCGAGGTGCCGGAAAGTCTCCGGCATCGCCGGCCACGGCGCACCGCTGTCCGGATCGCCGGGCGCGTAGCGGTAGCCGCCGCGGTCGGTCACCCAGCCGGCGGCGCCGCAATTGGTCATGGCGACCGACATTGTGTAGCCGCCGGGCGTAACCATGTGCCGGAACGGCGCGCCGGCGGCGACCGTCGCCACAGCGGCGAGCAACGCGTCCTGCAGCGCCAGCGCCCGGCCGCGCAGCAGCACGGCGCCGGGCGCCAGCTGCTCGCGCGCCGGCAGCGCCCCGTCGAGCAGGTCGATCACGGCGCCGCACTCGGGTGCAGGGCGGGACGGTATCCCGCCGCCAGCGCCGCGACGATCGATGGCGGCGTGACCATCCGGTCCGGGGACGGGCCGGGGCCCGCCGCGCGATACCCGCCTGGGCTCCAGCGCAGAGCCCGTCCGCCGACGATCAGCAGGGCATTGCCACCGGAGGCGACGATCGTGCCGTCCGGCAGCGCCGCGGCGGGCAGCGGAAGCGGGTGCAGGCGCTTGGCCCGGCGGTCGAGACGCTCGCCGTGCAGCACCGCGTCCATCGCCGCGGCCCTCGGCGGGTCGACGCGGTTGCCGGCCGCCCAGGCGGCCCTGAACGCCTCGGCGGCGGCGCGCCGGCAGTAGAAGCAGGGGCGGTGCCCGGCGGCCAGGGCCGTCGCCTCGTCGAGGAAGAACAGCTCGGTCCAACTGCGCCGTGCCATGACCGCGCGCCGCACGCCTTTATAGGCGCAGAGGCAGACGATCCAGGCCTTGGAGGCCCAGCGTCGGCGCAGCAGGGTGCGGGTGTCCGGGTCGTGGATGATGCCGCGGTTGCCGGTGAACATTCCCCGCTCGGGGATGGCGACGATGTCGCCGAACGGCGTCACCCGGTTCTGCAGCGCCACGGGTTTATCCGAGCCGCTCGATCAGCGCCATGGCGGCGGCCGGGTTGCGCCTCTTGAAGCCGCTGATGACGTACAGGAAGACGTCGCGGCCGGGCCCGGCCTTCGCCGGTGGGGCCACGGTCTCCAGGCCCTCGGGCGCCGTGCCCGATGCCCAGGACCGAGCACGCTCCACCCAGGCGTCAAGTGTGGCGGCCGGGTAGCCGACCTCCTCGCCCTCGACGGTGCCCATGATGCGGGCGTAAATGAAATCGGCGGTGGCGTCGGCGATCTGCGGGTACTTGGAATCCCCGGCAATGACGATCGCCACGCCGTGCTCGCGGGCCAGCGCCACCAGATCCGGCGCGCGGAAGCTGTCGTGGCGCACCTCGACCGCGTGGCGCAGCGCGCGACCCCCGGCCGATCGCGGCAGCAGCTTCAGGAAGGCCTCTAGATCCTCCGGATCGAAGGTCTTGGTGGGCGCGAGCTGCCAGTTGATCGGCCCGAGCTTGTCCTTCAGTTCCAGAACGCCGCTGTTCACGAACCGCTCGACGGACTCCCCGGCCTCGGCGAGCATCCGACGGTTGGTGGCGAAGCGTGGACCCTTGAGCGCAAAGACGAAGTCGTCGGGCGCCTCGTCGTGCCACTTGGCGAAGGTCTCCGGCTTCTGCGAGCCATAGAAGGTGCCGTTGACCTCGATGCTGCTCAGGTGGCGGCTGGCGTGCTCAAGCTCGCGCCGGTGCGGCAGGCCGGCAGGATAGAAGCTCGCCCGCCAGGGCGCGAACGTCCAGCCGCCGATCCCGACCCGAATGCGCGGCTTTGCAGCGTTGGACACGTGCGAAATCTCCTCACGGTGGCGCTTGCCGTTACTTACATGTAGGCGGCCGGCAACGCTTTGGCACTCCGGCGCTTGCTACGGTAGGACGGGACCACCCGCTTCTTGACCTCGATCAAGGAGCCTCGGCGCTGCCTCGCCTAAGGTCCGGCGCGCTGAGGGGGCGGCATCACAGATCAGGAGCAGATCATGGCAAGCATGATGAAGGCCGCGGTGTTCCTCGAGCCGAACCGCATCGTTCTCGAAGACAAGCCGGTTCCGGACGTCGGGGCCCTCGACGCGCTGATCCGCATCACCACCACCACGATCTGCGGTACCGACATCCACATCCTGAAGGGCGAGTACCCGGTGGCGCGTGGCCTGACAATCGGCCACGAGCCGGTCGGGGTGATCGAGAAGCTGGGCTCGGCCGTCCAGGGCTATCGCGAGGGCCAGCGCGTTATCGCCGGCGCCATCACGCCGAGCGGCTACAGCAACGCCTGCCTGTGCGGCCAGCATTCCCAGGACGGCGCCGGGACCAAACACGGCTTCCGCCCGCTCGGCGGCTGGCGGTTCGGCAACACCATCGACGGCTCGCAGGCGGAGTACCTGCTGGTGCCGGACGCGATGACCAACCTCGCGCCGATCCCCGACGGGCTCGACGATGAGCAGGTGCTGATGTGCCCGGACATCATGTCGACCGGCTTCTCCGGCGCCGAGAGCGGCCGGGTGCGGATCGGTGACGTGGTGGCGGTGTTCGCCCAGGGGCCGATCGGGCTGTGCGCCACTGCCGGCGCCCGGCTGATGGGGGCGACCACCATCATCGGCGTCGAGGCGGTACCGGCGCGGATGGAGATCGCCCAGCGCATGGGCGCCGACCACATCGTCGACTTCACAAAGGGCGACCCGGTGGAGCAGATCATGCGGCTGACCGACGGCCGCGGGGTCGACGTGGCGATCGAGGCGCTCGGCCGCCAGGAAACCTTCGAGGCGGCGCTGCGGGTGCTGCGCCCGGGCGGCACGCTGTCCTCGCTCGGCGTGTACTCCGGCGACCTGACGATCCCTGCC
>CAYNFA010000399.1:0-4488 GCA_964396345.1 uncultured Thalassobaculum sp. | reverse complement strand
GCGCCCGCCGGCGGGAGGGCGTTCTCGACGATTTCCAGCTTCAGGTGGGCATCCGCCCGGTAGCAGACCGCGGCACCGTAGAAGGTCAGTTGGACCGCCAGGAAGATCGACAGCGGCTCGGAGTAGAAGGCCCCGATCTGCAGAACGTAGCGGGAGAACACCCCGATCGCGATCAGCACCGTCATGGCGACGACCGACGCGCAGCACAGAAACACACAGGCCATGTAGAGCTTGTCCATGGCGGCCACGTAGCGGTCTCGCATTATCCCGTCCCCGTTCAGCGAACCGGCGAGGACGGGGCGACCGTGTTGTGGGTCGCCCCGCCCAGATGCATGCCCCAGCCGCAGGCTACTTGACGGCGGCGGCCCGTTTGATGAGGTCGGCGTACTTCTCGCCGAACTTCATGCGGACAGGCTCGGTCGCCTTGATGAACGGCTCCTTGTCGATGTCGGTCACGACCTCGTAGCCAAGCGCCTTGATCGCGGCCAGCGACCGCTGCTCGCGTGCGGCCCACAGCTCTCGCTCCTTCTCGACCGCCAGCACCGAGGCCTTTCGAATGAGTTGCTGGTCCATCGGGGTCAGGGTGTCCCAGACCTTCTTCGAGAACACGAAGATCTCCGGCACCATCAGGTGCTCGGTCAGGGTGTAATACTTGGCGACCTCGTAGTGCTTGCCGGACTCGTATGACGGCGGGTTGTTCTCGGCACCGTCGACCACACCGGTCTGCAGCGAGGTGTACAGTTCGCTGAACGAGATCGGCAGGCCGTTACCGCCCATCGAGTTTACCATTTCGATGAAGATCGGATTCTGCATCACCCGGATCTTCAGCCCTTTCAAATCCTCAAACGACTTGACGGGCCGGACGTTGTTGTAGAACGAACGTGATCCGGCATCCATGTAACCGAGCCCGATCAGCCCGCCCTTCTCCAGTTTGTTCAGCAATTCAGTGCCGATCTCGCCGTCGACCACCTTGTGCATGTGGTCGACGCTCCTGAAGAAATACGGCAGGTTGAAGGCGTCGAATTCTCCGACGATTGGCCCGACCACGCCGACACTGACGCGTGTCATCTCCAGCGCGCCGACCTGGACCTGCTCCAGTGCTTCCTTCTCGCCGCCGAGTTGCATCGAATGGAATATCTTGATGTTCATCCTGCCGCTGGTCCAGGAGTTCAGCAGGTTACCCATGTATTCGATGGCGTCGGTCGTCGGGTATCCCATCGGGTGGACGTCGCTGGACTTGATGTCCAGAGCGTGAACCGACGGAGCCACCAGCACGGAACCGGCGACCAAGGACGCGGCCAGGGTATGGCGAACCCCGGGGAGTGAGAAAAGTGTCACGTCATTTCCTCCCTGCTTGTCGTTTCATTGTTCCCGGACACCCCGTGGGGTGTCCGGGGCAAGCCGGCGTCGGTTGCGCCGGTCTCTAAATTCATCATATAACCGTATCACTTCTAACCGCGCAACTGGGAGCCTCTCGTGGTCAAGTCGATCCTGATCACCGGCGCCGCCGGAGGTGTCGCCGGCCATCTGCGGCGGGAGCTCGGCGCTGCCTATCGCCTGCGACTGTCCGATATCCGACCGGTAGAGCCGCTCGCCGGGCACGAGGAGTTCCGCGCCGCCGATCTTGGCGACATGAACGCGCTGCGCGGGCTCATGCCGGGGATAGACGCGATCGTGCACCTCGGCGGCCAATCGGTGGAGGGTCCCTGGAGCGACGTCCTCGACCGCAACATCGTCGGCACCTACAACCTGTTCGAGGCGGCCAGGCTCGAGGGGGTATGCCGGGTGGTGTTCGCCAGTTCATGCCACGCCGTCGGCTTCTACCGGCTCGACGAGACGATCGAGGCGGACGCCTATTTCAAACCGGATTCGCGCTACGGCGTCAGCAAGGTCTTCGGCGAAGCGCTGGGCAGCCTGTATGCTCACAAATACGGCTTCGATGTCCTGGCCCTCCGGATCGGCAACGTGGCGGAGCGGCCGGCAGACCGCCGGCGCCTCACCTCATGGCTCAGCCCGCGCGACCTGGCGGGGCTGGTGCGCCTCGGCATCGAGAAGCCGGACCTCGGCTACGAGGTGGTGTTCGGGATGTCCGGCAACAGCGGGTCGTGCTGGGTCAACTCCACCGCCGAGCGCCTCGGATACACCCCGTTGGACGACGCGATGGAGCACGCAGTGGACATCGACCGCAGCCCGCCGGATCCGGACGATCTGGCGCGCCTCTACCAGGGCGGCCCCTTCGTGCTGGCGGAGACCGGCGGCGATCCGCACAAGAAGCCCTGACCGCCTATCCGGGCGGGCCCCATCAGCGGTAGCGCCAGGCTTGGGTGCGGGTGAGCAGGCCGCGCGTCACCGCGAGGTGGACGAGCCGGGCCGCCACGTTGGTGTAGAAAATCATCATGCCCATCGCCGCCGCCGGCGCCACGTCGCCAGCGTCGTCCATGTTCAGCACCGCGACCGAGGCGAGCTTGGTGGTCGGCGAGTACAGGAACACCACCGCCGAGACCGTCGTCATCGCGTTCACGAACAGGTAGATCGAGATGTCGAGGATCGCCGGCAGGCAGACCGGCACCGTCACCCCGGCAAACAGCCGCCAGACCGGCTGCTTCAGCGGGCGGAAACGCTCTCGAACTCTTGGTCCATCTGCTTCAGCGCGGTCACGGCCGTCAAGTGCGCGACGGTGTAGAAGTGGGTCACCGTGCTGAGCACCAGGATGGCCATGGTACCGTACAGAAAGTTCAGCGGGTTGGCCGGATCGTTGAAGAAGAAGATGTAGGCGAGGCCAAGCACCATCCCGGGGATCGCCATCGGCATCATCGCCAGGAACTGGAACAGCGTCCGGCCCGATTGGAATCCCTGGGTTTTCTCGACCAGGTAGGCGCCGAGAAACACCACGCCGGTACCGACCAACGCGGTGTACAGCGCCAGTCGGATCGAATTGCCATAGGCCTCCCAGCCGCCGCCGTCCGTCCGGTCGAAATCGTAGTTCACGAGGCTCGGGCTGAGATCGTAGGGCCAAAGCTTGACCAGCGCGGCGAACTGACAGACCGCCAGGATACCGACGATGAACACGGCAACCGCGAAGCAGAAGCCGAACGCCGTCCAATCCGACCGCGTCTGAGGCTTCGGATCGAAGGGCACCGAGCGCGCCGACAGGCCAGCCACCTGGCGGCGCTGGATGGCGCGGTCGACCGCGAAGGCCAGAACCGCCGGGACCAGAAGGATCACCGAGACGACCGCCCCCATTTCGAAGTTCTGCTGCCCGATCACCTGCTTGTAGATGTCAACCGCCAGCACGTTGAACTGCCCGCCGATGACCTTCGGCAGACCGAAATCGGTGATCACCAGGGTGAACACCACGAACGCCGCCGATATCAGCCCGTAGCGGGCGGCCGGAATCGTTACCGTCCAAAACCGCCGCCACGGGGAGGCCCGCAAAGACACCGCCGCCTCGTGGAGCCGGGAGTCCGAGATCGCCAGCGCCGTCGAAATGATGATGAAGGCGTGCGGGAAGGTGAAGAACACCGAGCCGATCACGATTCCGATCGGCCCGTAGATCGAGTGGCCGAGCAACAACTCCTTGAGGAACCCCTGGTTGCCGAACAGGTAGATGAGAGCGATTCCCGGCAGCAGCGAAGGAACCAGGATCGGGATCAGCGCGACCAGCCGAAACACACCTTTGAGGGGCATGCAGGTGCGCGCCAGCGCGTAGGCGAAGCCGAACGCCAGCACCACGGCGACGACCGTGCTGATCACCGCGATCCACACCGAGTTCTCGATCGACTGCACCAGGGATGGAGTCGTGAAATAGGTCACGTAGTTGTCGACGCCGCGGCTGACCGCCGGACGCAGCACAACCCGGCGGAGATCGTTCGACGTGAACTCGTGCCAGTCGCGATCGACGATACGCTCGGAACCGATCAGGAACGCAGCCCCGTCCGCGGCGTTGCGCAGGCGATAGCGGGTCGGGCTGCGGAAGTTGAAATCCGCCACGAGCGAGGCCACCGACAACCGCCCGTCATGGTTGGTGTCGAGCGCCGGGGCCACGGTCGCCGGCAATCCCTCCGCCACCGTCGCCAGCGTCGCCGGCGCCGACCACCCCTCGCCCCGGTCGATCTGCAGTTCAAAGTTCGCGGGTTCGAAACGGTAGGTCGAGAACGACTTGGACAGCATCGTGTACAGCGGCAGCGCCAGGGCCACCACCAGGTAGACCGCGATCACCAGGATGAACGCGCGCACCATCCAGGCGTCGCGGTCGAGCTTGACGCGCGCCGACCCGGCGCTCCGCCGTCCCCCGAGCCCGACGCTAGCCATCGGTGTCGTCCTCCGGCGTCGCCACGCCCGGGAACACATGCAGGCGGTCCACCGGGAGGGCAATGGACATCCCGGCGCCGTCGGCGATGCCCAGGCGCCGCACGGCGTTGACCGAGAAGTCGGCGCTGATCGCGGCGCGTCCGAATGCCGATCCGCTCAGCCGAGCCCGCCAGAAGG
>CAYNFA010000398.1:0-4495 GCA_964396345.1 uncultured Thalassobaculum sp. | reverse complement strand
GTCGCGGCCCGGCTCGTCGAGGAAGCCGGCAGCACCCTCGACGATCCCTGGCACGTCGGCAGCGTGTTCACCGCCCTGGACGCGGCGATCGGCTTCGTCCTTCCCTTGCTGCCGCTGTTTCTTGTCGTCTTCGGCGTCGACTACATCAGACGCTGGGCGGTCCGCGACCGGCCGGCGGCCCCTGTCGTCGCCCGCTGGCTTGGGCTTTACTTGGCGATTCTGCTGGTCGCAAGCACCGTCATCGGCGCGGTCGCCGGGCTGGAACGGATCCGCGAACACTACATGTTCGTGCTCGTCCCGCTGCCGCTCTGGCTCTGCGCGATCCTACCGGCCAACGTCATATCGGTGCGAGTCGCAAGCTTCGTGGCCATCAATGCCGCGTTGGCTGTCGTCGCCTGGGCGCGCTCATCGGTCAGATCTCCCAGGCCGCCGATTGCGGGAAATGCAGGCTGCTCATGCCCTGGCGGGACTACGCCGCCCAGTTGCAGGACAAGGGTTTCGGTCGGGGAACGATCATCAGTTTCGATTCCCCGTACGCCGACATCAGCGTGAACCTGCGCCGCTTCATGCCCGAGACGACGGTCTGGAGCACAAAGCGGCCTTACGTCATGGCTTCACCGCCGACCATCTCGGACGGACGCCTGGTCGTTTGGAACGACACCCACGAACCGCGGGTGCTCGACTCGCTCCGTCAAACCGCTGTGCCGCGGCTCGGCATCCCTCTGGCGCCCGACGTGCCAGTCGGGAGGCTGGAAGGAACCCTCGTTTGGTCGGACCAACCCGCCACCGTGATCGGATACGCCCTTGTCAGTCCAGGACAAGGCGATTGTCCCTGAACACTGATGCTGCCCGCCCAACCGTAAACCTGACGCTAGACCGAAAATGACAGACGCCCACACCGACGAGCATGACCGTCTCCAGGCATGCCTCGGCACGATCCGGAACAATCTCGAAGCCATCGATGCGCGGCTTGGCTCCTACGCCCGGGACATCAAGGATCGCAACGCCTCCATGTGGGAAGCCCGCCGTGACATGGATCACATCGAAAAGATCGCGGTGCGCCAGACCATAGAACAGACCGCCCAATCAGCGGAGAACCTTAGCGCGCGTCATCAAAAGCTGCTGAAGCTTCAGCGATCACCCTACTTCGGGCGTTTCGACTTCACGCGTCGCGACAGCGATGAAGCCACTGCCATCTATGTCGGCGTGCACGACTTCCGGGATGAGGCCTCGGGGAGAACGTACGTCCACGACTGGCGCGCACCAATTTCCTCAGTCTTCTACGACTACGAGCCGGGGCCGGCTCGATACTTGGCGCCGTCCGGCGAAGTGCACGGTCGGCTCGAGCTGAAGCGCCAGTTCCGCATCCGCGAAGGCCGCATGGAACTGATGCTGGAATTCGGCCTGAACATCGTCGACGACGTGCTGCAGGACGAGTTGAACCGCTCGTCCGACGAGGGGATGAAGCACATCGTCGCTACGATCCAGCGCGACCAGAACGCGATCATCCGGGACGCCGACGCCCACACCCTCGTCATACAAGGTGTCGCCGGCTCGGGCAAGACGTCGATCGCGCTCCATCGCATCGCCTTCCTGCTGTACCGTTTCAAGGACACGCTGCGGTCAGAGGACATCCTGATCATCTCGCCGAACCTGTGTTTGCCGACTACATCGGCAACGTGCTTCCGAACTCGGCGAGGGGCAGGTTGCGGAAATCGGCATGGAGACGCTGGCCGAGGAACTGCTGGAGGGGAAATACCGGTTCCAGACATTCGCCGAACAGATCTCGGCGCTTCTCGAAACCAACGATGAGGCTTTGCGGGCCCGTATCGCCGCCAAGGCTTCGCTCGATCTGTTGGATCGAATCGACGGCTATGTCGAGCACCTCGAGGCGGCCTCCTTCGCCGCAACCGAGTGGCGTGTCGGCCGGCGCATCGTGCCGGCGTGGTTCTTCGAGGAGAGTTGGCGAAGGCATCGCGGACTGCCCTTCACCGAGCGCGTGGCGCGGGTGGTCGAGGCGACCGAGCACCAGATCGGGATCCACTACAACCACGACCTGCGAACCGACGAGCGCCGGCTACTGCGCGAGGCGGTCCGAGGCATGGCGCGGCGAACGACGCCGCGAGCCGCGTACAAGAAACTGTTCGAGTGGATGGAGCGACCGGAGTTGTTCCGGCCGACCGCCGGCAGGCTCGAATACGCGGACGTGTTTCCGTTGATCTATCTCAGGATGCGGCTGGAAGGCGTCGAGAACCCGCGCAAGGACGTCAAGCACCTGCTGGTCGACGAGATGCAGGACTACACGCCGGTCCAGTACGCCGTTCTCGGCAAGCTGTTCGCCTGCCGCAAGACGGTGCTCGGCGACGCTTCGCAGTCGGTCAACCCCTACGGTGCCTCGAGCGCCGAGCAGATCCAGCGGGTGCTGCGGCCGGCAACCGGCGTGACATTGACCAAGAGCTACCGTTCGACTTGGGAGATCATGCAATTCGCCCTGGCGATCTCGCCGAATGCCGAACTCGTGGCCATGAAACGGCACGGCGAACCGCCTCGGGTGCTTCGCTGCGAGCGCCCGAGCGACGTTCGCGACCGCATCGTCGGCCAGATCGAGGACTTCAGCTCGTCTTCGCATAGGAGTCTGGCGATCATCGCAAAGACTCAGAAACAGGCCGCCAAGCTGCATGGGCTGCTGGCGCAGGCGGGCGCCGAAGCGCGCCTGCTCGACGCCGACAGCGCCGGCTTCTCGACCGGGGTGATTGTCTGTACGGCGCATCTGGCCAAGGGACTGGAGTTCGACCGCGTCGTTGTCGCGGATGCCAGTACCCGGAACTACCACACGGAGCTGGACCGGCGACTCCTGTACGTGGCCTGCACCCGGGCCATGCACAGGCTGACCCTGGTCGCCGTCGGCGAGGTGTCGGGTTTTCTGCCCGCCCCGCCTTCTGCAGGCCGGGAACAGGAATGAGCACCCGGCACTGCGTCACACCCCGGCACTGCGTCACAGCTGAGCAGGAGAACATGATGCCGAACGACGAGATCAAAGTTGGCCAGATCTACGCCGACGTGCAGCCACCGCGCCGCCAATGGCGGGTCATCACGGACAAGGATGGCCAGCACATGCTGCAGCGCACAGACAAACCGGGCGTGAGCCGGTTCCCCGATGCGAAGTCGCTACTCCACCGTACTCAGTATGAAAAAGTAACGGAATAGGCTGCCTAATCTGGCCGTGACAAGCGATCCCGGAGCCACGGCAGCGCTCGCCAGCACCTTATCGTTCCAATCGTCGTAAGAATTATTATGTTGCGCTGCAGCATGAAATTCGCCTATTAACGCGTAGTTCGCTTGGACCCGGTGTGAGACCGGGTGGCTCCGCCGGCCGCCAATCCGCCGGACAATTTTTCGGACCTCCAGCAGTGGACGCGCCTTCGGTGCGGCGCGTCCCTGCCTTCCGTCGAACCTGGACGATTTATGATCAAACTCACCGCCTATCGAAACCAATGGTTCGGCAACATCCGGGGCGACGTGCTCGCCGGGCTGGTCGTATCGCTGGCGCTCATCCCCGAGGCCATCGCCTTTTCGATCATCGCCGGGGTCGATCCCAAGATCGGGCTCTACGCCTCGTTCTCGATCGCGGTGCTGATTGCGTTCACGGGGGGCCGGCCTGGAATGATCTCGGCGGCAACCGCCGCCACGGCGGTGCTGATGGTCACGCTGGTTCGCGACCACGGGCTGGAGTACCTGCTGGCGGCTACCATTCTTGCCGGACTGCTGCAGATCGTCGCGGGCTTCGCGCGCCTCGGCTACCTGATGCGGTTCGTGTCGCGTTCGGTGATGACCGGGTTCGTCAACGCGCTCGCCATCCTCATTTTCCTGGCGCAGATCCCGGAACTGGTCGGGGTGCCGATATTGACCTACGCCATGGTCGCCGCCGGACTCGGGATCATCTACCTGCTCCCACTCGTGACCAAGGCAGTGCCGTCGCCTCTGGTCTGCATCGTCGTTCTGACCGCGGCGGCGATCGGCTTCGGACTTGATTTGCGCACCGTGGGCGACATGGGCGAATTGCCGTCGACCCTGCCGGTGTTCCTGCTGCCGGACATCCCGCTCACCCTCGACACCTTGCTGATCATTCTGCCGTATTCGGCGGCGGTGGCGGCCGTCGGTTTGCTGGAATCGTTGATGACGGCGTCGATCGTCGACGACCTGACCGACACGCCAAGCGACAAGAACCGCGAGTGCATCGGCCAGGGTATCGCCAACACCGCGACCGGCTTCATCGGCGGGATGGCGGGCTGCGCGATGATCGGGCAGTCGATCATCAACGTGAAGTCGGGCGGCCGCGGCCGCCTCTCAGCGTTTTCCGCCGGCGTGTTCCTGCTGTTCATGATCGTGGTCCTTGGTGACTGGGTGAAGCAGATCCCGATGGCCGCGCTGGTCGCCATCATGCTCATGGTGTCGATCGGCACCTTCAGCTGGTCATCCATTCGAAACCTGAAGG
>CAYNFA010000397.1:0-4503 GCA_964396345.1 uncultured Thalassobaculum sp. | reverse complement strand
CGTACCCGGTTCCGGCAGCGCGTCCCCGAGGACATATTCGATCGAGCTTGTCATGGGCGGCGACCTTAAACGGTTCGTTCCGGCGTGCAAGCCTTCGCGCCGCCCGGTTTCCGGTCTCTCATGGGGTCAGGGCCGAGTATCCTGGCGGCCGATGATGCGCACCCGCAACTGCCGCGAGACGATGTCGATCACGTAGACGGTCGCCAGGATCATCAGAACGATGAACATGACCTCGTCCCAGTTGTTCACGCGGATTCGGTCGGAGAGCTGCTGGCCGATGCCTCCGGCCCCGACCACACCCAGGATGGTGGCCGAGCGGGTGTTCGACTCGAAGAAGTAGAGTGTGTTCGAGAGGATCACCGGCAGCACCTGCGGCAGAATGCCGAAACGCATGGTCTGCACGCGGCCGGCGCCGGTGGCGCGCACACCTTCGATCTGGCGACGGTCGACGTTCTCGATAGCCTCGGCGAACAGCTTCGAGAGCACCCCGACGTCGGCGACCGCGATCGCCAGGATGCCGGCGAACGGCCCGAGGCCCACGACGTTTACGAAGATCAGCGCCCAGATCAGGGTGTCGACTCCGCGAATGCCGTCGAGGGTGCGCCGCAGGCTGAAATGGAACAGCCAGTTCGGGATCACGTTCTTGGCGCCGAGAAACCCGACCGGCACCGCGATCACGAACGCCAGCAGGGTGCCGAAGAACGCCATGGCCAGGGTTTCCGCCAGCGCCAGCGAAAACTCACCGAGCCAGCCGTTGTGGGCCGGCGGAAACATGAACTGCAGCAGCCAGCCGAGCTTTGAAGACCCGGTCACCAACCGCTCGAGGTCGAAGAACCCGGTCCACCAGAGCGCGAACGCCAGGGCGCCGGCGATCGCGACGACCATCACCCGGTTGCGGAGACGCTGCAGGGCGGGCACCGCGAAGACCTGCGGGTAGGCGGTGCGTGGGTCCATCGGGTGCCTGCTCGGGGCGTGGGTGGCGTCGCTCATCGCAGGCTCTCCTGGCCGATCAGGCGGTGTCGAAGTCGCTCGCAGACCAAGTCGATGGCCGAGACCGTCAGGACGATCAGGATCACCAGGGCACTGATGTCGGCGTAGATGAACTGCCGGATCACAAGGTACAGTTCCTGGCCGATGCCGCCGGCGCCGACGAAGCCGATGATGGCGGCGCTGCGCACGTTGATCTCGAAGCGCAGCAGGCTGTAGCTCACGAAATTCGGCAGGACCTGCGGGACCACGCCGTATCGAACGACTTGGAACCAGTTGCCGCCGACCGCGCGGATGCCTTCGATCGGCTTGGTGTCGATGTTCTCGTTCACCTCGGAAAACAGCTTGCCGAGGGCGCCGATGGTGTGGATGGCGATCGCCAGCACGCCGGCCAGCGGCCCGATGCCGAACGCGAACACGAAAATCAGCGCGTACACCAGTTCGGGTACTGCGCGAGCAATCTCCAGCAAACGCCTGCTGGCGAACACGATTAGCCCGTTCCGCACGAGATTTCGCGACGCGGCGAAGCAGAGCGCGAAGCCGATCGCAGCGCCGATGGTGGTCGCCAGGAACGCGATCACCACCGTGTCGAACAGCATCAGGAGCCAGCGGCCGAGCCCCCAGTACCACTCCCGGGCGTCGGCGATCAGGCCGTCGCCGGTCGCCTTCGGGAGGGTCCGGTCGATGTAGTTGAACAGCCCGCCGATGCCTTCGACCAGGCGGTCGGGCCGGACCTCGCCGACATGCACCGAGGCCGCGAAGGCGAGGGCGAACAGACCACCGAACACCAGCGTCTGGCGCCGCCTGACGCGCTCCGCGGCCACTCGGGTTGCTTCGAAGCGGCTGACCGCCTCGTCCGCGCCGTCGGTCATGCTGGTCATGAGGATCGGTCCGTGGGTTGCTTCGGTTCGCGCAACGGAAGGCCGCCCGAATCTCTCCGGGCGGCCCGCCATCCGTTGCCGTCGGTTCAGGAGCCGCGACGGGTGCGCTGGTTTTCCTTGACCATTCGGACCATGGGCTCGTACTCGGCGTGGGTCACTGCCTTGTAACCCTTGGCCTTTCCGTCAGTCATAGCCTTCCATGCGGCGGGGTCGGCGACCGGCATGTCCATATACGCTGCCTTGACCGCGTGCTTGAGCGCGGCCGGCATCGATGTCCGCACGGTAATCGGGCTGGAGGGCAGCAGCGGCGACTTCCAGATCACCCGGACGGAATCCTTGGGGATCATGCCCTTGTCCCACATCCGGCTGAAGTTCGAGCGTTCCTCGCTGTTCCACCAGGTTGCGGCGCCGTCAAAGGTGTCGTTCAGCAACGCCATGATGCTGTTCTCGTGGCTGCCCGAGAACGCGGTGCTGCTGAAGAAGGTCTCGGGCGGGAAGCCCGCTTCCTTCAGGAAGAACGACGGAGCCTGAAAGCCCGATGCCGAATTCGGATCCGCGAAGGCCAGCTTCTTGCCGCGCAGGTCCTCGATGGTCTTGTGCGGGCTATCGGTTTTCACCACGACGACCGAGTGATAGCCGAAGGTGCCGTCGTTGGCGATCTGGCCGGCCAGCGGCTCGACCTCGCCGCCGGAGATGATCCAGGCCTGGGCGTAGGCGGCCGGGCCAAGGCCGGCGACCTGCAGCTTGTCGGCGTTCAGGGCCTCAATCACGCCGGCGTAGTCGGTGGCGTTGCGAAACTCCACCGGCACGCCAAGCGTGTTCTCGAGATAGGCGATGACCGGCTTGTAGCGGACGATGCGGTCGGCTTCGTTCTCCGATGTCACCACGCCCATGGTGAGCTTCGGGTACGTTGCACGCCAATCGTCCGCGGCGGCGGGGGCGGCGGCGCCGATCAGAACGGCGGCGGCGATGAAAGCGCGTCGGTTCAGCATGAGGGACTCCCTTGAGGACGGTTCGAAATGCGCTCGTGTCAGACAACGGCGCGGCGTGCCGGACGCGGCTCCGCCAGGTCGAGACTGGTCGAGGTGATGTCCTCGTCGATCTCGCCGCCGTCGCCTTCGACGCCGTAGATCGCCCGCACGGTCTCCGGGGACAGCGCCGCCGGGTCGCCGTCGAACACCACCCGGCCATTCGCCATGCCGACCACCCGGTCGCAGTAGCGCCGGGCGGTATCGAGCGTGTGCAGGTTGCAGAGGACGGTGATGCCGTCCTCGCGGTTGATGGTGCGCAGGGCGTCCATCACGATGGCGGCGTTGCGCGGGTCGAGCGAGGCGATCGGTTCGTCGGCGAGCAGGATCGTCGGCTCCTGCATCAGCGCCCGGGCGATCGCGACACGCTGCATCTGGCCGCCGGACAGCGTCTCGGCGCGCTGCAGCGCCTGTTCGGCCATGTCGAGCCGGTGCAGGGCCCGTACCGCAAAGGCGCGTTCCTCGTCGGAGAACCGCTTGAACAGCGAGGGGATTGTGGCGTGCTGGTTGAGCCGGCCGAGCAGCACGTTGGTGATGACGTCGAGGCGAGGCACCAGGTTGAACTGCTGGAAGATCATGGCGCAGCGGGCGCGCCACGCCAGAAGGGCTGCGCCTTTCAGCGCGACCACATCGACGCCGCCGACGACGATGCTCCCGGCGGTCGGCTCGACCAACCGGTTGATCAACCGCAGGAGGGTCGACTTGCCGGCCCCGGAGCGGCCGATGACGCCGACCATCTGGCCGTCCTCGATCGTCAGGGACACCCGGTCTACGGCAGCTACAGTCCCGAAGCGCTTCTCCAGGTCGGCGATCTCGAGCATGGTGAAATCCCGTGTTGCCGGGCGCGCGACCGTCGGTCGAGCCGATCCACAGGATCGGCGGCTGCACGCTCATTGCTCGGAAGAGCAATACCGGGGCTTGGCAAAGCTCCGGTGACGGACGGGTTAAGTTTCAGGGTCGGTCGTGCGACGATTCGGTTACGACCTCATGGCGCGGGTGCCGTCCGATCGCCTCGATCACACGCGACACGGCCGTCGCGAGCGGTCCGTCGTTGACAATGGTGGTCACGTCGACGCCGGACACATCGAAGGCCTCTGCGCGGGCGACCCGTCGGTCGATGTCATCGGGACCCTCCCGGCCACGGGTCGTCAGCCGCTCGCGCAACACCCCGGAGGGAACCACGAGGCTGATCACCCTGGTCGGGGAGAACCGTCGGCGGGCCTTGTCCAGCACCCCGCGAGACACGTTCACCATCACCGTGCGGCCGGTGGCGAGATCGTTCCCGATGGCCGCCGGGACGCCGTAGCCGAGGCCGTGCGCCTCCCAGGCGAGGGCATAGGCGCCGGCGGCGCGACGCGCCCGGAAGACCGCGGCCTCGATCGGCAGGTGATCCTCGCCGCCGGCTTCGGCCGGGCGGGTGATCTCTCGGCGCGGGAAGACCACCGTCGGATCGCCGTCCAGCGCCTCGCGAACCGCGGCGATCACGGTGTCCTTGCCGACCCCGGAGGGCCCCACGACAAGCACCAGGGTGCCACGCGTCATTGCGGCGTCACGCGAAGCGGTCCGCGAAGGCGTCGGCGTCCAGCCCGCGGAAATCCGCCAGCCGC
>CAYNFA010000396.1:0-4509 GCA_964396345.1 uncultured Thalassobaculum sp. | reverse complement strand
CCAGGGCAGGTGGAAGTTGGTCCAGCCCTCCGGCACGGTGATCTGGATCACCGCCGTCATCGCCAACAGGCCGAGCGCCGCGAACCGGGTCCCTAGGCCAAGCACCAGCAGGATAGGCAGCACGACCTCGGCACACCCGGCCAACAGGGCGCTCAACGCCGGCAGCGGATAGTCCAGCTGGGCACCGAACACGTGCAGCTTGAACTCCTCCTGGAACAGGTAGACGGCGCTGTCGGAGAGTTGCAGGAAGCCGTCCCATTTGGTGAGACCCGAGCGGTAGAACGGCACCGCCAGCGCGACCCGCAGGGCGAGTTGGGCGACCGGTGGTGCGTAGCGGTCGACGGCATCGACGACCCGGCAGGCAATCGACTGGATGGACGGCGACCGGCCGTCTCCGGTGGCAATGCTCATGGTTCGTGCCCTCCAAGGCGTGTCATGGCCCCGGCATCGGCCAGGGCGATCAGGGTGCGTCCGATGTCGACGCTGTTGTCGATCGACAGCGCCCGTTCCCCGGCCGCGCCGATGGTGGCGCCGCCGAGCAGCGCCGCCGCGAACGCGGCCGGCCCGGGGGCGAGGGCGCGGACCAGCACCGCCTGATCCGGACGGGTGACCAGCGCCGCCTCCGGCTCCCACGGGCCGTCGAAACGCGGTTCGCTGGCCGTCTCTTGGTGCGCCGCCCAGATCGCGACGATCGGGTGGTCGCCGTCGGCCAGCCGGGCCGCCGGATGCGCGCCGACCCGCAGCCCCAGCCAGTCAACGGCGACCGCGCCAGACAACGCGCCGGCGATTGAAGCGGCATCCAGCGTCGGCGCGTCGGCAGCGTGCAGCGCCTCGGCTCGGGCTGCCTCCAGCCCCGCCACCCCGGCCAGGTAGGGCAGGCCGCCGGCCGGCTCGAAGCCGGCGACGAAGGCCGGGAACGCCCCGCCATAGGCGAACAGCATGGGCGAGGACGGCTTGTGGTCTGCCACGAAGGCCCGCGCCATCGCCCGGAAGAAGTCCGCGCCGACCAGGCGCTCGGTGACCGGAAACCCGGCGCGCAGCGCGTCGATCAGCCCGACCGCAATGTTGTTGCGGTAGACCGCGAACCGGCGGGCGACGTCGGCACCCGGGCGCGCGGCAACGCCCGACGGCGGCGCCGACGCGGGGTCGCGCAGCGCGGCGGCGAAGCCGGCGAGGGCGTCGCGGTCAGCCATGGGCGATCACGGCACCACGCTCCGCTGCCGCCCGTCTGCAGGGCCGTGCCTCGGCCAGCAGAGCTTCGGCCAGCAGAGCTTCGCCGCGCAGAGCCTCGGCGTACAGCACCGGCCAGTCCGGAACGTCGTGGTCCCACTCGATCAGGGTCGCCACCGGCCCGGCCACCGCCAGCGCGCGCTCGTACAGCGGCCACACGTCGGGGCGGACCGCGCTGCCGTGGGCGTCGATCAACAGCCGTCCGCCGTCGGCGTCGCGATCCTCGTCGTAGCCGGCGAGATGGATCTCCAGGACGCGCTCGATCGGGAAGGCACCGAGATAGGCGATCGGATCGAAACCGTGATTGGTCGCCGAGACCAGCACGTTGTTGACGTCGAGCAGCAACCCGCAGCCGGTACGATCGGCCAGTCTCCGGAGGAAGTCGGTCTCGGGGATCGTGCTGTCGACGAACGTCAGGTAGGTGGCCGGATTCTCGATCAGGATCATCCGCCCGAGCGCGTCCTGGACGGCAGCCACGCCGTCGGCGACCCGGGCGAGCGTTGGTTCGGTCAGCGGCACGGGCAGGAGGTCGTTCAGGAACTCGCCGCCATGGGTCGACCAGGCCAGGTGCTCCGACACCAGGGCGGGACTGTAACGCTCGACCACCGCGCGCAGGCGCCGGAGATGCACGGGGTCGACCGGCGCCGGCCCGCCGATCGACAGGCCGACGCCGTGCACCGACAGCGGGTAGGCGGCGCCCACCGCCTCGAGCAGGCGGTGCGGCGGACCGCCATGCCCCATGTAGTTCTCGGCGTGGACCTCGAAGAAGCCGATGTCGGGCCGCCCCTCGAGGATCGCGCGGGCGTGCTGCGGTTTCAGCCCGACGCCGGCGCGCGTCGGAATCGGCGCCGCCGGAGATCGCCCGCTCGCCACGAACCGCTCCGGGTCAGGCCTTCGGGACGTCGCGGGCCAATTCGGCGAGCGAGCCCTTGCGGCCGTCGGGAAGCTGAACGGATTCGCAGGTGCCCTTCGGCACCAACTTCCAGGCGTTGCCCTGGTAGTCGACGGTCGAAGTGCCGGCACAGGTGGTCCCGGCCCCGGCCTTGCAGTCGTTCTGCCCGGCCAGGGAAATGCCGTAGCACTTCTCCTTGTCACTGGCGGCGAGCGCCGGCGCCTGCACGATCACCGACGCCATGGCGGCGGCCAGCGAACCGAGCAGCACGGCGTTCACGTCACGACGCTTCATCGAAACCTCCTGTGTTGACCTTTCGGAAGTTCGACCATAGACGCCCTGCCCCAACATCCCCATCACAGGGGCGGGAGGCGCGATCACGTAACGGTCAAATCGCCGTGTGGGGCAGGCCTGCGGCTCCCTCAGTCGAGTCCGAACCCCTTGGAGCGCAGGAAGGCGGCCAGTTGCTTGCGTTGCGGGGTGGCGTACTGGCGCGCCTTGTCCTCGGACCAGCCGTAGAACTCGGCGACGCCGTATTCGCCGGTCATGCGCTGCTGGGCCGGCGGGGTGCTGAAACGGGCGTCCCGCCGCCGGTCGTAGGCGTCGACCTCGGCCAGCATGGCGGAATCGTCGTAGCGGTCGGTGTGCACCGTCACCGACGGCGGCAGCCTCAGGCTGACCCAGCCCTCGCGCTCCGGCCAGCCAAGCCCCATGCCGGCCAGCGGGAACACATGGTCGGGCAGCCCCAGCAGCGCCGACGCCACCTCGATCCGGTCCCGGATCACGCTGATCGGGCAGCAGCCGAGCCCGGCGGCCTCGGCAGCCCGGACGAAGGTCGCGAGCACGATGCCGGCGTCGACGGCGCAGTTCAGGAAGGAATCCAGATGGCCGTTCGGGTACGGCTTGCCGCGCGCCTCGGAGATCCGCCGGATGCGCCGGTTGTCGCCGCAGAACACCAGCAGCGACGGCGCCCCCGGGATCCAGTCCTGCCCGACGATCAGCGCGTTCAGCCGAGCCCGCAGGTCAGGGTCCTTGACCACGATCACCGAGCACTGCTGCAGGTCGGACTTGGCGGGCGCGGAGAGCGCCGCCGCCAGCACCACCCGCAGCAGGTCGTCCGGCACAGGGTCGGGCTTGAAGCGGCGGTGGCTGCGGTGGCGCAGGATCGCCGCCAACTCGCCCTCGGCCGGCAGGTCGCGCCCGTCCTCGGTCGGCAGACCGAAGCGGTCCGCGATCAGGTCGGCGATGGTCTTGTCAGTCATCGTATCCTCCCGGTGTGGCGACGGCATCTTGGGCCGGATGCCCCACTCCAGTCCACCGGGCCGGCGCGGGTTGCCGACGCCGGCTTGCGGCTCGCCCGGCCGGCGTCCTAACCTGCCGCGAACACGTTCCGGCCGGCGCACCGGCCCATCGCATTCCGGGAGGAAAGAGCATGAAGATCGCGATCGTCGGCTGCGGCGCGATGGGGTCGATCTACGCCGCGCTGATGGCCGATTCCGGCAACGAGGTCTGGGCGGTCGACACTTGGCGGGAGCATGTCGACGCCATCAACCGCGACGGCCTCCGGGTCGAGGGCAAGTCCGGCGACCGCACGGTGCGCCTGCGCGCCACCACCGATGGCTCCGACGTCGGCACCTGCGACCTGGTGATTGTCGCCACCAAGGCGAGCGGGGTTGCGGCCGCGGCGCGCACCGCGCTGTCGATGACCAGCCCCGACACCGTGATCCTGACGATCCAGAACGGCCTCGGCGCCGCCGACCGGATCGCCGAGGCGATCCCGACCAGCCAGGTGATGCTGGGGGTCGTCGGGGGGTTCGGCGCCTCGATGCGCGGACCGGCGCACGCCCATCACAACGGCATGGAAATGGTGCGGCTCGGCGAGATGGACGGTGGTGAGACCGACCGGCTCGCCAAGGTCGTGACGGTCTGGGAGCAGTCGGGGTTCGCCGCCAAGGGTTACCCCGACATCCACCAGATGATCTGGGAGAAGCTGATCTGCAACTGCGCGGTCTCGGGACCGTGCTGCATCACCGGACTGACGGTCGGGCAGGTTCTGGACAACCCCGACGCCTGGAGCATCGCCAG
This sequence comes from uncultured Thalassobaculum sp., assembly GCA_964396345.1. Lineage (GTDB taxonomy): Bacteria > Pseudomonadota > Alphaproteobacteria > Thalassobaculales > Thalassobaculaceae > Thalassobaculum_A. The sequence goes on along the minus strand of CAYNFA010000396.1, from coordinate 302 downwards.
CGCCTGCGCCGCCGAGGCCGACGCGGTCGCCCGCGCCAAGGGGATCAAATTGGGCTTCGACGATGTGGCGAGCTACGTGCGGGCCTTCGGCGCGAAGATCCCGCACTCCAAGCCCTCGATGCTGCAGGACCACGTCGCCCGGCGGCCCTCCGAGATCGACGCCATCAACGGCGCGATTCCGGCCGAGGCCGCCAAGGTCGGGCTCTCGGCCCCGGTCAACGACGCGGTGGCGAAGCTGATCCGGGCCCGCGAGAGCGGGTTCTGATTGAGCCCGGGACGGCCCTTGAGGGGACCCGTCCCGG
>CAYNFA010000395.1:0-4518 GCA_964396345.1 uncultured Thalassobaculum sp. | reverse complement strand
ACGGCGGCCATCCGCAGCCGGCCCTGAAGAGTGTCGACCGCGCCGAGCGGGTGCTCTACGTCGGCACCTTCAGCAAGACGCTGTTCCCGGCGCTGCGGCTCGGCTACTTTCTGGTCCCCGCGTCGCTGGTCGACACCTTCGAGGCGGTGTTCCGGTCCTACCTGCCGGGCATGCCCTCGAACCCCCAGGCGATCGTCGCCGGCTTCATGGACGAGGGCCACTTCGCCACCCACCTGCGGCGCATGCGGCGCACCTACATGGAGCGCCACCGGGTGCTGATCGAGGCGGCCCGCCGGCACCTGGCCGGGCTGCTCGACGTCGAGGAGGCCGACACCGGCCTGCACACCATCGGCCATCTGCGCGCCGACCTGCCGGAGGCCGAGGTCACGCGCCGCGCCGAGCACCGCAAGGTCACGGTCGCGCCGATCCAGCGGTTCTGCCTTACGCCGGTCGCGCTGAACGGCCTGGTGCTGGGGTTCAGCGGCATCAAGCCGGCGGAGATCGAGGCCGGGGCGGTGACGTTGGCCCGGCTGCTGGAGGACATGGTGAGCGAGCCGGGGCGGTTGGCCGGAGGGGGAGACCGTGGTGAAGGTTGACTACATCGTCGTCGGCGCCGGCTCGGCCGGCTCGGCGCTGGCCGGCCGGCTGACCGAGAGCGGGCGCCACAGCGTTCTGCTGCTGGAAGCCGGCGGCGACGACCGCCGGTTCTGGCTGCAGGTGCCGATCGGCTACGGCAAGTCGTTCTACGATCCGCGCGTCAACTGGATGTACATGACCGACCCGGTGCCCGGCGCCGGCTTCCGGCCGAGCTACTGGCCGCGCGGCAAGGTGCTTGGCGGGTCGAGCTCGATCAACGCCATGGTCTACATCCGCGGCCAGGCCGAGGATTTCGAGGACTGGCTGGCCGCCGGCAACCCCGGCTGGGGCTGGCGCGACGTGCTGCCGGTGTACCGGCGGATGGAGGCGCACGCCTGGGGGCCGAGCGAGTTCCACGGCGGCGACGGCCCGCTGCACGTCTCGGCGCCGTCGGCCGACCTGCACCCGCTGTGCGAGATCTTCCTGGCGGCCGGCGCCGAGGCCGGGGTGCCGCGCAACCCGGATTTCAACGGCGCCGCCCAGGAGGGTGTCGGCACCTATCACCTGACGATTCGCAACGGCCAGCGCCTGTCGGCATCGCGCGCCTATCTGTGGCCGGCGCGGCGGCGCCTGAACCTGCGGATCGAGACCGGTGCCGCCGCGACCAGGATCCTGTTCGAGGGCGGCCGGGCGGTCGGGGTGGAATACCGCCGGGGTGGGCGCCTCCACACCGCCCACGCCGGCCGCGAGGTCGTGCTGTCGGCGGGCGCGGTCAACACCCCGCATTTGCTGATGCTGTCGGGTGTCGGGCCGGCCGCCGAGCTGGCGGCGCTCGGCATCGAGGTGGTGCGCGACTGCCCGTCGGTCGGCCGCCACCTGCAGGACCACTACTGCGTGGATTTCATCTACCGCTCGACCGAGGCGACGCTGAACGAGCAGCTGCACCCGCTGTCGGGCAAGCTCTGGGCAGGGCTGCGCTATCTGCTGGCGCGGCGCGGGCCGTTGGCGCTCAGCCTCAACCAGGCCGGCGGGTTCGTGAAGACCCGGCCGGACCTGGCGCGGCCGAACATCCAGCTCTACTTCTCGCCGGTCAGCTACCGCAAGGCGCCGCCCGGCACCCGCCCGCTGATGAATCCCGACCCGTTCCCGGCGTTCCTGACCAGTATCTCGCAATGCCGCCCGACCAGCCGTGGCAGCCTGCGCCTGACGTCGCCGGACCCGGCGGTGCCGCCGGCGATCCAGCCGAACTACCTGGCGACCGAGCACGACCTCGCCGAGACCCTGGAGGGCGTGCGCTTCATGCGCCGGCTGACGGCCATGCCGAGCCTGCGCGCGGTGATCGCCGAGGAACTGGCGCCGGGGCCCGCCGCCGGCGACGAGGCCGCCCTGACCGCCTACATCCGCGAGACCGGCGTGACCGTCTTCCACCCCTCGGGCACCTGCCGGATGGGACCGGACAGCCGGGAAGATGTGGTCGATCCGGCGCTGCGGGTGCACGGCCTCGGCGGGCTTCGGGTCGCCGATGCGTCGATCTTCCCCTCCATCCCGTCCGGCAACACCAACGCGCCGTCGATCATGGTCGGCGAGAAGGCGAGCGACCTGATTCTGGGCTGATCCGGCGGCCCCGGTCCCGGACCGGCTATTCGTGGATGACCGGCCCCGTCAGTTCGTCGAGCCGGAACAGCCCGAAGGCCCGCGGTCCGTTCTCGTCGAGGATCCGGAGGTCACCGGCGTCGCGCAGGTCATGCTTGGCGACGAAGAAGTGCGCGCCGTAGCGCTGCTCCGCCAGCCGCGCGGGAATCTCGAAGGCGACGAACTTGGGGAAGCCCTTGGCCGCCAGCGCCCGCAGCAGGCCGGCGTCGGTCACGCTGGCGTAGGAGGTGAGGATCACCACCGGGCCGCTTCCCGTGAACAGCATGAACACCTTCATCGTTTCAGCCTCCCGTTGCTGGAGCGGCCGGCGGCGCGCCCTGCGCCTCGGCCTCGGCGATGTGCCGCTTCACGGCGACGAAACTGTCCGGGGTGACCGAGACCGAATCGATGCCGCAGGCCACCAGGAAGCCGGCGAACTCCGGGTGGTCGCTGGGCGCCTGGCCGCACAGCCCGACCTTGGTGCCGGCCTGGTGGGCCGCGGCGATCACGCTGCGGATCATCCACTTCACCGCTTCGTCCTGCTCGTCGAACAGCTCGGCCAGCTCGGCGGAGTCGCGGTCGACGCCGAGCGTCAGCTGGGTGAGGTCGTTGCTGCCGATCGAGAAGCCGTCGAACCGCCGGGCGAAGGCGTCGGCCAGGATCACGTTCGAGGGGATCTCGCACATGACGTAGACCTGGAGGCCGTTCTCGCCGCGCCTGAGCCCGTTCTCAGCCATCACCTCGAGCACCCGGTCGGCCTCGCGGGCGGAGCGGCAGAACGGAATCATCACGACGACGTTGGTGAAGCCCATCGCCTCGCGCAGCCGCTTGATGGCCCGGCATTCCAGCGCGAAGCCGTCGCGGTACCGCGGCGAGTAGTAGCGCGAGGCGCCGCGGAACCCGATCATCGGGTTCTCCTCCGCGGGTTCGAACTCGGCGCCGCCGAGCAGGTTGGCGTACTCGTTGGTCTTGAAGTCGCTCATCCGCACGATGACCGGGTCGGGGTAGCGCGACGCGGCGATGCGGGCGAGGCCGCGCGACAGCCGGTCGACGAAGTACTCGGTGCGGTCCGCGTAGCCCTCGGTCAGCTCGGCGATCGCGCGCTTGGCATCCCGGTCGGTCAGGCTGTCGTAGCGGACCAGCGCCATGGGGTGCACCTTGACCAGGTTGGAGACCACGAACTCCATCCGCGCCAGACCGACGCCGTCGGCGGGCAGCCGCCACCAGCGGAAGGCCGCGGCCGGGTTGGCGAGGTTGAGCATCACCTTGGTGCGGGTCGCCGGGATGTCCTCGTGGTCGACCTCCGCCTCCTCGACCTCGGCGTAGCCCTCGTAGACGTGGCCCTGGTCCCCCTCGGCGCAGGACACCGTGACCGCCTGCTCGTCGTGCAGGACCCGGGTGGCGTCGCCGGTGCCGACGATGGCGGGCAGCCCCAGCTCGCGGCTGACGATGGCGGCGTGCGAGGTGCGCCCGCCGTGGTCGGTGACGATTGCCGCCGCCCGCTTCATGACCGGCACCCAGTCCGGGTCGGTGGTGTGGGTGACCAGCACCGAGCCGTCGACGAAGCGCCCGATGTCGCGGGCGTCCTCGATGACGCAGACCCGGCCGGTGGCGACCGCCTCGCCGATGCCGAGGCCGGTCGCCAGCGTGCGGCCCTTGGACTTGATGCGGTAGGCGGTGACGGTGCCGAGCCCGCGGCGCGACTGGACCGTCTCGGGGCGCGCCTGGACGACGAACAGCTCGCCGGTCTCGCCGTCCTTCGCCCACTCGATGTCCATCGGGCAGCCGTAGTGATCCTCGATCACGCAGGCCCAGCGCGACAGCGACAGGATCTCCGGGTCGGTGAGCACGAAGCCGGCGCGCTCGGCCTTCGAGGTCGGCACGTTCCGTGTCGAGGCACCCTGGTCGTCCGCGTAGATCAGCTTGCGGGCCTTGGCGCCGCAGGTCTTCTCGATGATCGGCGTCAGGGACGGGTTGGACAGCAGCGGCTTGAAGACCCGGTAGGCGTCGGGGTCGACGGTGCCCTGCACGACGTTCTCGCCGAGGCCCCAGGCGGCGTCGATCAGCACCACCTTGTCGAACCCGGTCTCGGTGTCGAGGGTGAACATGACGCCGGCGCCGCCGAGGTCGGAGCGCACCATGCGCTGCACCCCGACCGACAGCGCGACCTTCAGGTGGTCGAAGCCCTTGGCGTCGCGGTAGCTGATGGCGCGGTCGGTGAACAGCGAGGCGTAGCAGCGCCGGCAGGCGTCGATCAGGGCGCGCTCGCCGTGGATGTTCAGGAAGCTCTCCTGCTGGCCGGCGAAGCTG
>CAYNFA010000394.1:0-4537 GCA_964396345.1 uncultured Thalassobaculum sp. | reverse complement strand
ACGACTCGCTGGGCGAGATCGACCGGCCGATGGCGCTGCGGTTCTCGGTGGTCGCCGTCATGGTCGACAAGCTGCAGTTCATCGTGCTGCCGGTCGAGATCGGCGGCCGGCGGATGCGGCTGCTGCGCGTCGCCGGCTGGTGACAGCCATGTGGGGTGCCTCGAAGCTGGTGACCGCCGACGCGGGAGGGCGCGCGCTCGCCCGTTTCGGCGCCCCGACCGACTTCGTGGTCGGGGTCGACAACCCGTTCATCCAACTGTCGCGCGCGCTCAGGCTCGGCGGGGGTTCCAGCCCGCCGAGCGTCGCCGACGTCGACGCCAACCTGCTGATCGACCTCGGGATCCTTGGCTCGACCCACCTCATCGACTGCTCGGCCGACGACCCGTCGAATTTCCGATTCCTGCAGTACGGCAACCGCATCGCCATCCACGACGGCAAGGAATACTCCGGGCGCACGCTGCGGGACGCCGAGTGGCGGCTGGTGCGGGATCTGGCCGAGCGTGACTACGCCTATGCGAAGAGCAACGCCGCAGTCACGCTGGCCCAGGTCGAGTTGCTATGGCACGGACGCGAGATCGTGTACCGCCGCTACATCGTTCCGCTTGCGGGCGATCGGGGCGAAATCTCGCATCTTCTTGTCGCCACCCGACCGAACCTGCTCAAGGTCGTCCCAAGTTCGTTTGATTAGGAAGTCGGCCGGGGTGAAGGTCTGGAACATCCGCTCGACCCGCCCGGTCGGCCAGAACCAGCCGTCGACGCACAGCCGGACGTCGGGCACGCCGTAGTTGGCGGTCGGAACACCCTTGGCGAGCAGCCGGTCGAACACCACGCCGACGATGCCGTCGACGCCCCAGCGGTAGGCCGCCACCGCGTGGTTGAGCCGCGGCACCAGCCAGGACAGGCCGATCCCGCGGTACGCCGGGTCGACCCACAGCCCGCCGCAATGGCTGAGCCTTCCCGACGGCCCCGGCCCCCGCAGCACCGTCTCCACCGGCCGCGGGTCCGACGCCGGCGACCACAGCAGCCCCTGCCGCACGTGCTGGTGATAGTCGGCGGTCTCGATGTAGCGGCCGGCCATCACCGCCGCTGTGGTGCCGTCCGACGCGCGGACGTGCAGCCAGTAGGAGTCCTCCGGCTCGCCGCTGCGCTCCGGGTCGAAGGTCGGGTTGATGCCGTCGGTGCCCGGAGCCGACTGCATGACCCGCACCCAGTTCCGCAGATCCTCCTCGACCTCCAGCCGGAAGCCCTCCCGGGCGAGCAGCCCGGAGACGGCGTCGGTGTAGGCGCGCAGCATGCCGCGGATCAGGCGTCCGTAGTCCGGCAGGGTGCTGGAGAAGTCGTCGGATTGATTTTGAATTGAATTATACATGGTCTTTCCCTCTTCATGATTGAGAGGACACGAACCATAGCACCACACCGCTCCGGCGGTTTACCTCTCGCGCGCGCCATTCGCCTTGCCGCACCGGCCCGAGACTTGCCCGGCGCGGCGAAACCGCCGACGATGCCGGGGTCGCCCGGCCGGGCGCGCACTTCATCGACGAGCGAAGGACGTTTCATGGCCACCGACGCCGACCCGTGGGTCGACCCCGACATGCAAAAGGCCTTCGCGCGCATGGCCGAGATTGCGCGCGAGCATGACCTGCCCGCCGACCGCTCCCGGATGACGCCGGACCAGGCGCGCCGCCGCATGGAGATCGACCGCGCCTGGTGGAACCAGGACCGCCCGGCGCTTGCCCGCGTCGAGGACGTCACGGTCCCGGGGCCGACCCGGCCGGTTCCGGTGCGGCTGCTCTACCCGGCGACCGCCGATCCGACGCCGGGCGCACCGGCCCCTGGCGCCCCGCTGCCTGTCATCGTCTACCTGCACGGCGGCGGCTGGGTGGTCGGCTCGCTGGAGACCCACGGCCGCGCCATGCACGCGCTGGCCAATGCCTCAGGCTGTCTGGTGGCGGCGGTCGACTACGCGCTGGCGCCCGAGAACCCGTTCCCGGCCGCCATCACCGAGGTCGCGGCGGTGGTCGATTTTCTCCACGGCCAGGGGGCCGAAGCCTGGGGCGCCGACCCGGCGCGGATCGCGCTCTCCGGCGACAGCGCGGGCGGCAACATCGCGATCGGCACCGCGCTGCAGCTGCGCGACCGGGGCGACCGCTCGATCGGGGCACTCGGCCTGATCTACCCGGTGGCGGACTGCGATTTCGAGACCGAGTCCTACACCCGGTTCGGCGGCGGCGAATGGGGGCTGTCGCGGGCCGAGATGCGGGCGTTCTTCGAGCACTACCTGCGCGGCCCGGAGGACTATGACGACCCGCGCGCGGTGCCCCTCAAGGCCAATCTGGCCGGGCTGCCGCCGACCTTCGTGGCCGCCGCCGGCCTCGACGTGCTGCGCGACGACGCGATCCGGCTCGACGCCGCGCTGCGCGCCGCCGGCGTGCCCGGCACCTTCGAGCTGTACGACGGCGTCACACACGGCTTCATGACGCTGACCCGCATGGTCCCGAAGGCCCAGGCCATGATCGAGACCATGGCGGCCCGGCTGTCGACCACCCTGAGAGGACTTCGACCATGACCAGCACCCCCGGCACTGGCACTGGCACCTACGGCAACGGCACGGTGCTGTGCGCCGTCGACCGCCGCGGCGTGGCCACGGTCACCCTCAACCGGCCGGAGCGCAACAACGCCTACAACGGCGACGTCATCGGCGGCCTGCTGGAGGCGTTCGGGCGCCTCGGCGGCGACGCCGCGGTGCGGGTCGTGCTGATCCGCGGCAACGGCAAGCACTTCCAGGCCGGCGCCGACCTCGCCTGGCTGAAGGAGATCGGCAAGCTGTCGCCCGCGGAGAACGTCGCGGTGTCGCGCCGCACCGCCTCGGCGATCCGCGGCCTGACCGAGTTCGCGAAGCCGACGGTGGCGCTGGTGCACGGCGGTTGCTTCGGCGGCGGCACCGGCATCGTCGCCGCCGCCGACGTGGTGGTGGCCTCCGAGGACGCCATCTTCGCGATCACCGAGGCGCGCTGGGGGGTGATGGCCGGCATCATCGTGCCGCATCTGAACGCCGCCATCGGCGTGCGCAACGTCCGGCGCTGGGCGCTGACCTGCGAGCGCTTCGGCGCCGCCGAGGCCAAGGCGATGGGGCTGGTCCACCAAACCTGCCCCGAGGGCGGGCTGGACGCGGCGGCGGCGCCGATCGTCGACGCGCTGCTGATGTCGGCCCCAGAGGCGACCGCCCAGACCAAGCGCCGTGCGCTGATCGAGGCCGGGCTGATGACCACCGACGCCGCCTTCGAGGCGCTGGTCGCCGAGCACTCGGCCAAGCGCCAGACCGAAGAGGCCTTCGAGGGCCTCGCCAGCTTCCTGGAGAAGCGCCCGCCCGCCTGGTACCCCGGCCCGGCCGAGTAGCGAACCACCGGTAGCGCGCTGCCGGGCGGCGCGCCGCGCGTCGGCGCCGCCGGTCACGGGCTACCGGTTCACGGCGCCGACGGGGCGAGGCAGGCCTGGTAGGCCTTGACCGCCCCCGCCAGCCCCAGCCACAGCGCGTCGCCGATCAGGTGGTGACCGATCGAAACTTCGTCGATCCAGGGGATGGTCCGCGAGAGCGTCGGCAGGTTGTCGAGGGTCAGGTCGTGGCCGGCGTTGAGGCCGAGACCGGCGGCCCGGCAGCGCTCGGCCGCCGCCACGAACACCGCCAGCACCTCGCCTTGGCGCGGCCCGCCGAACGCCTCGTGGTAGGGGCCGGTGTAGAGCTCGACCCGGTCGGCGCCGACCGCCCGGGCGCCGTCGATCACCGAGGCGACCGGGTCGGCGAACAGCGACACCCGGCAGCCCATCGCCTTCAGCCGCGCCACCACCGGGCCGACGGTGGTGGCGTCGCCCGGCAGGTCCCAGCCGTGGTCGGAGGTCGACTGGTCGGGCGCGTCCGGCACCAGCGTCACCTGGCCGGGCCGCACCCGGTCGATCAGGTCGAGGAAGTGATCGTCGGGGTAACCCTCGATGTTGAACTCGCGGCCGGCCCAGCGCGGCTCGCGCATCAACTCGGCGATGTCGAGCACGTCCCGCACGCGGATGTGGCGGGCGTCCGGGCGCGGGTGGACGGTGACCCCCGCCGCCCCCGCCTCCAGCACGGTGCGCGCCGCCCTGAGCACGCTCGGCTCGGCGTGCGGCCGGGTGTTCCGGAGGGTCGCCACCTTGTTAATGTTGACGCTGAGCGCGGTCATTCCGGTGCATCCTGATTCAGGTCAATTCGTGCGGCGCCAGGATCGGTCACTTTGGCGCCGTGATCAAAGCCGGAATCGACCGCCGGATGGCACCAACGCGGGGATGGCCGATCGGGCCAACGATCGTCCAGCCCGACCAGTGTTCTTAATACAGCACATAATCCTCTATATCGAACAAGTCGCTTGGCACCGCCCTCCCCCTCCTGGTATCCAGATCGCACCGGGTTCCGGTTGAAAACCGTACGCACGAACGACTATCGCCTCGACCTCCAGCGCGGAGCGGATGCCGCCATGAGCAACCTGAACACCGAGACCGTCCTCAGCGT
>CAYNFA010000393.1:2053-4539 GCA_964396345.1 uncultured Thalassobaculum sp. | reverse complement strand
CAGGACGATCTCGGCCTTTTCGACCGACAGCGATAGAGCCATGGTTGTCCACCTCGCCGGTGAGGGCGGTCGGTTCGTCGCCGGCCCGTCGATCGCCTTCGACGGCGGTTTCGACGCCTGATGCCGCCGGCATCCGGCGCTGCTGCAGCGGGAGGGTTCGCATGGCGTGGTGGTATCTGTTCGTGGCCGGGTTGCTGGAGATCGTCTGGGCGGCCGCGCTCAAGCACACCGACGGCTTCACCCGACCCTGGCCGAGCGCGCTGGCGATATCCACCGCCGCCGCGAGCTTCTTCCTGCTCGCGTTGGCGCTCAAGACGCTGCCGGTCGGCACCGGCTACGCGGTCTGGGTGGGGATCGGCGTAGTCGGGACCGCTGCTGTCGGGGTGATCGCGTTCGGCGAGCCGCTGACCGCCGCCCGCGCCGGGTTCCTGGCGCTCATCCTGATCGGCATCGCCGGGCTGAAGCTCATCGAGTCTTGACCGTGGCCGGCCCGGCTCGACCGTTGCGCCACCTCAGTTGCCGCGTGGCGCGCAATCGAGCAGCGGTCCCAACTGGCCGACGCGGCGTTGCACCAGGGCGGTTCGGCGCAGCACGTAATCGCCCGGCCGGCTCGCCGACCATCGCAGCGGGCTCGGCAGCACCGCCGCCAACCGCGCCGCCTCGCGGTCCGTCAGGGCGCGCGCCGCCTTGCCGAAATGCCGCTGGGCGGCGGCCTCGGCACCGTAGACGCCGTCGCCCCACTCCACGATGTTGAGATAGACTTCCAGAATCCGTTGCTTCGACCACAGCGCCTCGATCAGCAGCGTCAGCGGGAACTCCAGGGCCTTGCGCACGGGGCTGCGGTCGGGCCACAGGAACAGGTTCTTCGCGGTCTGCATGGTTATCGTCGAGCCGCCGCCGGAGCGCCGGCCGTCGGCATAGGCCTCGACCGCCGTCGACAGCGACTTCCAGTCGACGCCGGCGTGCCGGCAGAACAGGTTGTCCTCAGCCGCGATCACCGCCCGGGGCAGCGCCGGGGCGATCGCTTCCAGCGGCACCCAGCGGCGATCGATCGGCTCGTCGCGGAGCAGCATCAGCGGGGTGATCGGCGGCGGCAGGAACCGGTAGACGGCGACCAGCAGCACCGGCAGCCCGACCACGATCGCCAGTGCGGCGAGCATCCAGCGTCGCAGCGTTCGCCCCATGCGCCGGTATGGCATCCCCAAATCGGTCGGCGCCGCCCGGAAGAGGTTCCCGTCGTCACGCCTCGTGCGTTCCCATATAACGAATGCGGCGCCAACGTTCCATTCCCTGGGTCACGCCATCGGGTGCGACCGGACCGGCGTCGGACCCTCGTCACGGAGACCCGGACATGCCGATCGACGCGTTCCTCAACGGCACCAACATCGCCCTGGTCTTTCTGGCGGTGGTCATCGGCGTCCTGGTGGTCAAGGGCATCAAGATGGTGCCGCAGGGCGAGGAATGGACGGTGGAGCGGTTCGGCCGTTACGTCCGCACGCTGCCGCCGGGACTGGGCCTGATCAACCCGCTGTTCAGCCGGGTCGGGCGCAAGATCAACATGATGGAGACGCTGCTCGACATCCCCGAGCAGGACGTGATCACCCGCGACAACGCGTCGGTAAAGGTCGACGCGATCGTGTTCTACCAAGTCGTCGACGCCCGCCGGGCGGCGTACGAGGTTCGGGACCTCGACCGCGCGCTGGTCAACCTGGCGCTGACCAACATCCGCTCGGTGCTCGGCAACACCGACCTGGACGAGGCGTTGTCGTCGCGCGACGACATGAACCGCAAGATCCTTCACACCATGGACGAGGCGACCGACCCCTGGGGGACCAAGATCACCCGGGTGGAGATCCGGGATATCTCGCCGCCCCAGGATCTGCTCGACGCCATGGGCGCGCAGATGAAGGCCGAGCGCGAGAAGCGCGCCCAGATCCTCGACGCCCAGGGCTACCGGCAGTCGCAGATCGAACGCGCCGAGGGCGACAAGCAGTCGAAGATCCTGCAGGCCGAGGGCGATCTCGAGGCGGCACGGCGGGAGGCCGAGGCCCGCGAGCGCCTGGCCCTGGCCGAGGCGAACGCGACGGAATCGGTGGCGCTGGCGATCAACAAGGGCGGTCGCGAGGCGGTGAACTATTTCGTTGCGCTGAAGTACACCGAGGCGCTGGCCGAGTTCGCTCGGTCACCCAACCAGAAGACCGTGTTCCTGCCGCTCGAGGCGACCAGCCTGCTCGGATCGATCGGCGGCATCAAGGAGTTGCTGAAGGAACTGGGTCCGACCCCCGACGGCAGTGGTGGCGGTGGCCGCCGGCCGACGGTTGATCGACCTGCCGGGGGCGCGGCCGCCGCGCGCCGCGCCGTTCCGCCGTCGCCGCCGGCTCCCGCGCGTCGGCCGTGGGAAGGCGAGGGCGAGCCGCCTGAGGAGGACCGTCGGAAGTGATGGAGTTTCAGCCCCAGGCTTGGCACTGGATCGCTCTCGGTCTGCT
>CAYNFA010000393.1:0-2043 GCA_964396345.1 uncultured Thalassobaculum sp. | reverse complement strand
CGAGATGGTGCTGCCAACCAACGTGCTGCTCTGGTTCGGCATCGCCGGCGTGGTCACCGGCCTGATCGTGGCGGTGGTCGACGTCGGCCCGGCCTGGCAGGTCCTGATGTTCGCCGTGCTGGCGTTCGTGTCGTACTTTCCGGTGCGCTGGACCGCGCGCCGGATGCGCGCCGGCGAGCAGGGCGTCGATGACACGCTCAACCGCCGCGGCCGGTCGGCGATCGGCCATCAGGTGACCGTCATCGAGGCGATCGAGAACGGCTACGGCGCCGTCAAGGTCGGCGACAGCCGCTGGCGCGCCACGTGCTACCGCGACCTGCCGATCGGCGCGAAGGTCGAAGTGGTCGAAGTCGAGGGCACCACCCTGCGCGTTAAGCCGGTTGCCGGCCAGACGGTGGCCGACCACGGCTGACGGCCGGCGACCGCGTCAGCGACCGCGCATGTAGCGACGCTCCGGTCGGTAGCCCACGCGCCGCACCAGGGTGCGAATCTGCAGGCCGAGGCGGCGCAGCAGGGTGCCCAGGGAATCGGAGCTTAAAACCTCGTTCAGGCGCGTCATCGTCTCGTCCTCGAACCGAACTGGTCCACACCGTCCCCGATGCAATTTATGGGCCCGAATTATTAAAGAACGGAAAACGAGGTCGAATTCCGGCGGAATTTCTGTGATTGCGTGGCGAAACTCGTGACATCGCGGGGGTGGGTCCCGGGCAAGCGCAGCGCTACCCGGGACCCACCCCCGCTCCGTCGATAGAAGGAGAGTGCTCGCTTACTGACCTGATGAGCCGCCGTGTTTCGCCTTGGCCTCGATGCGCCGGCGGTGCAGCACCGGCTCGGTGTAGCCGCTCGGCTGCTCGCGGCCCTTGAGCACCAGGTCGCAGGCCGCCTGGAAGGCGACGCTGGCGTCGAAGTCGGGCGCCATCGGCCGGTAGGCGGGATCGCCGGCGTTCTGCTTGTCGACCACCGCCGCCATGCGCTTCAACGTCTCCACCACCTGCGCCTCGGAGCAGACGCCGTGATGCAGCCAGTTGGCGATGTGCTGGCTGGAGATCCGCAGGGTGGCGCGGTCCTCCATCAGGCCGACGTCGTTGATGTCGGGAACCTTGGAGCAACCGACCCCCTGGTCGACCCAGCGCACCACGTAGCCGAGGATGCCCTGGGCGTTGTTGTCGAGTTCAGCCTGGATGTCGGCCGGCGTCCAGTTCGGGCGCTCGGCCACCGGGATCGTGAGGATGTCGTCCAGCCGGGCGCGCTGGCGGCTGCGCAGCTCTTGCTGGCGGGCCGCCACGTCGACCTCGTGGTAGTGGGTGGCGTGCAGGGTGGCGGCGGTCGGCGACGGTACCCAGGCGGTGCTGGCTCCAGCCCTTGGATGGCCGATCTTCTGCTCCAGCATCGCCGCCATCAGGTCCGGCATGGCCCACATGCCCTTGCCGATCTGCGCCTTGCCGGTCAGCCCGCAGGCCAGGCCGACGTCGACGTTCCAGGCCTCGTAGGCCTGGATCCAGGCCGACGCCTTCATGTCGGCCTTGCGGATCATCGGGCCGGCTTCCATCGAGGTGTGCATCTCGTCGCCGGTGCGGTCGAGGAAGCCGGTGTTGATGAACACCACCCGCTCCCGGGCGGCGCGGATGCATTCCTTGAGGTTGACGGTGGTGCGCCGCTCCTCGTCCATGATGCCCATCTTGAGGGTGTTGCGGGCCACGCCGATGGCGTCCTCGACCCGGGCGAACAGTTCGTCAGCGAAGTCGACCTCCTTGGGGCCGTGCATCTTCGGCTTGACGATGTAGACGGAGCCGGCGCGCGAATTGCGGAGCGCCCCCTTGCCGAGCAGGTCGTGCTTGGCGATCACCGAGGTGAACAAGGCGTCGAGGATGCCCTCGGGCACTTCCCGGCCGTCCTTGTCGAGGATGGCGTCGATGGTCATCAGGTGGCCGACGTTGCGGATCAGCATCAGCGACCGGCCGTGCAGGCTGAGCGTCGAGCCGTCGGGCGCGGTGTAGGCGCGGTCGGGGTTCAGCCGCCGCTCCACCGTCCGACCGGCCTTCT
>CAYNFA010000392.1:0-4547 GCA_964396345.1 uncultured Thalassobaculum sp. | reverse complement strand
GCCGATGACCGGCGAGCAGACCCGCTGGGGCCTGGAGAACCTGAACATCACCGAGGCTCGCCTGAAGGAACTCGGCTTCGACGGCATGCTGCGGCCGATCAAGATCAGCTGCTCGGACCACGAGGGTGCGCGCTCCGGCCGCATCCAGACCTGGGACGGCAAGGCTTGGGCGTTCACCTCCGACTGGTACACCGCCGATGACGCGGTGCTGCTGCCGATGGTGAAGGCGGCGTCGGCTGCCTACGCCAAGGAGAAGAACATCACGCCGGTCGCCTGCAACTGACCGGTGCGCCTCCCGGCCGGCGGCGGTTGCCGCCGGCCGCTCTTTTTCCGGAGCCGGAGACACCGATGACACTCGCCCCGTCGCAGGCCGGCCAGGCCGAGACAGCGCCGCCGCTGCTGTCGGTGACCAACATCGAGGTGATCTACAACCACGTCATCCTGGTGCTGAAAGGCGTGTCCCTGAGCGTTCCGGAGGGTGGCATCGTGGCCCTGCTGGGCGCCAACGGCGCCGGCAAGTCGACCACCCTGAAGTCGATCTCCAACCTGCTCCGCGTCGAGCGCGGCGAGGTCACGAAAGGCAGCATCACCTACGGCGGCGAGCGGATCGACCAGCTGACGCCGAACGAGCTGGTGCGCCGCGGCGTTATCCAGGTGATGGAAGGGCGCCACTGCTTCGGCCACCTGACGGTCGAGGAGAACCTGCTGACCGGCGCGTTCATCCACGGCGGCAAGCGCCGGCAGATCGCCGAGGACCTTGAGAAGGTCTATGCCTATTTCCCGCGCCTGAAGGAGCGCCGCTCCAGCCAGGCCGGCTATACCTCCGGTGGCGAGCAGCAGATGACGGCGATCGGCCGCGCGCTGATGAGCCGGCCGAAGATGATCCTGCTCGACGAGCCGTCGATGGGCCTCGCCCCGCAGCTGGTCGAGCAGATCTTCGAGATCGTGAAGTCGATCAACGAGCAGGAGGGCGTCACCATCCTGCTGGCCGAGCAGAACACCAACGTGGCGCTGCGCTACGCCCGCTACGGCTACATCCTGGAGAGCGGCCGGGTGGTGATGGAGGGTGCCGCCGACACCCTGCGCAACAACGAGGACGTCAAGGAGTTCTACCTCGGCCTCGGTGGCGAGGGCCGCCGCAGTTTCCGCGACGTCAAGCAGTACCGCCGCCGCAAGCGCTGGCTCGGCTGAACGACCGAGGCCGCGCCGCCGCCAGAACAGGAGAGGCCGCGATGGCCGAGCACTACGACGACCTCGAGACCCGCAGCGCCGACGCCCGCGCGGCGTCTCTGGCCGAGTGCCTGCCGCGCCAGATCGCCCACGCCAAGGCCAACAGCGCGCATTTCGGGCGGGCGCTCGCCGATGTCGACCCGGCCGCCGTCACCGGCCGCGAGGCGCTCGCCGCCCTGCCGGTGCTCCGCAAGTCCGACCTGATGGAACTGCAGAGCGCCGATCCGCCGCTCGGCGGCCTCAACGCCACGCCGGTCGAGAAGCTGGCCCGGCTGTTCATGTCGCCGGGGCCGATCTATGAGCCGGAGGGCCACGGTACCGACCCGTATCGCTTTGCGCGCGCGCTGTTCGCCGCCGGCTTCCGCAAGGGTGAGTTGGTCCACAACACCTTCGCCTACCACCTCACCCCGGCCGGCCGGATCGCCGAGAGCGGCGCGCACGCCCTCGGCTGCCCGGTGTTCCCGGCCGGCGTCGGCAACACCGAGCAGCAGGTCCAGGCGATCGCCGGGTTGAAGCCGCGCAACTACATCGGCACGCCGTCTTTCCTGCGCATCATCCTGGAGAAGGCGCGCGAGACCGGCGCCGACGTCGCTTCCCTGAAACGCGGGCTGGTTTCGGGCGAAGCGCTGCCACCCAGCCTGCGGGCGGAATTGATGGACCTCGGTGTTGCCGTGCTGCAGGCCTACGCCACCGCCGATGTCGGTCTGATCGCCTACGAATCCGAGGCGAAGGAGGGGCTGATCTCCGACGAGGGCGCGATCGTCGAGATCGTCCGCCCGGGCACCGGCTCGCCGGTTCCCGACGGCGAGGTCGGCGAGGTGGTGGTCACGGTGATGAACCCGGACTACCCGCTGATCCGCTTCGGCACCGGCGACCTCTCGGCCGCGCTGCCCGGCATCAGCCCGTGCGGGCGCAGCAATCTGCGCATCAAGGGCTGGATGGGCCGGGCCGACCAGACCACCAAGATCAAGGGCATGTTCGTGCACCCGGCGCAGGTTGCCGAGGTCGCCAGGCGCCACCCGGAGATCGCCAGGGTGCGTCTGGAGGTCACCGGCGCGAAGGGCCAGGACAGCATGACCCTGGTCTGCGAGGTCGCCGGTTCGCCCGAAGGACTGGCCGAGGCGGTCGCAGCCACCCTGTCCGCCGTCACCAAGCTGCGCGGCGCGGTGCGGCTGGTCGGACCGGGCGAGCTGCCGAACGACGGCAAGGTGATCGCCGATCTCAGGAGCTACGAGTAGGGGGCTGGTCGCTTCTTGGGTTCCGGCTCGGCCGCGCCGGGGCGGCGCGCCCGTCCGGAATGATGACAAACAAGCGAGCGCGCCCCCGACCGCCGCACGCCACGGCGGGCCTGCCCTGCCATTCGTCATTCCGGCCGAGACGGGCCGCGCGTCACCCCGCCACCGGCGCCACCGTCTCCTTCAGCCAGCGGGCGATCCCGGTGGTGCGCCAGTCCTCGTCGTGGCGGCCGACGATCTGCACCCCGACCGGCATCCCCTCGACCGCCAGCATCGGCACCGTGACGGCGGGGCAGCCGATCGCGGAGGTCCAGGCGTTGAACGCCGGCAGCCCGGTGGTGTGGGTGATGCCGGGCTCGCCCTTGCCGGAGTTGCCCTCCATGAACGGCGCCGGCCCGGTCGAGGACAGCGTGATCATGGCATCGGCGGTGGCGGCGACGGCGCGGAACCGGGCGCGCATCGCTTCGCGCTTCGCCAGGGCGGCGCGGTAGTCGTCGATGCTCATGGCCTCGGCCAGCTCAAGCCGGACCCGCATGCTCGGGCTGAGCATGGTGATGTCCTTCCGGGCGAGGTTGCGCAGCGTCCAGCGCAATTCCCAGCCGCAGATGTCCCGGCACAGCAGCAGGCTCTCGGCGATCTCGCGCTCGAACGCCTCGAGGTCGGCCCGGCCCTGGCGGCGGATCAGCGTGACACCGGCGGCGGCGACCGCCTCGAGCAGCCGCTCGAAGGCGGCGAGGGTGGCATCGTCGGTCTGCTCCCAGCCCTCGCTCTCGACCACGATCAGGCTGCGCGGCGCCATCGCCCCTGGGGCAGCCTCCGGCCCGTACAGGCCGGGTGAGCCCGGATCGCCGCCGCTCAGCCGGGCGATGGCGTGGGTCACCGCCCACATGTCCTCGATGCCGGCGGCGTGCACCCCGAGATGGCTGTGGCTCAGGCCCTGGCGTTCGCCGCGGTGCAGGGCGCCGAGCGTCGGCTTGATGGCGGTGTTGGCGCAGAACCCGGCCGGCCGGATCACCGAGCCGACAACCTGGCTGCCGAGCGCCGCCGGCACCATCCCGGCCCCGACCGCCGCCGCCGAGCCGGAGGACGAGCCGCCGGGGGTGCGTGCGGCGTCGAACGGGTTGGTGGTCGGCCCGGGGTGGGAGAAGCCGAGCTCGGTGGTGACGGTCTTGCCGAGGATGACGGCGCCGGCCAGGCGGAGCGCCTGGACGCAGGCCGAGTCCTCGCCGGTGGTGCGCCCGGCGTAGAGCGGGCTGCCCATTTGTGTCGGCATGTCGCGGGTCATGTACAGGTCCTTGACGCCGACCGGCATGCCATCGATCGGCGACAGCGGCGATCCCGTCTTCCAGCGCCGGTCGGAGTCCTCCGCCGCCGCCATCGCGCCCGGCTCGTTCAGCGTCACCCAGGCCTGCACCACGGGCTCGCGCTCGGCGATGGTCGAGAGGCAGCGCGCGAGACAGTCGCTCGGCCGGTCGTCACCGGCCCGGAAGGCCTCGAGGCGCTCGCTCCAGGTCGGCAGCCTGAAGGTTGCCGGATCGTACGCCGTCTTGCCAACCGTCGCCTTGTCGGTCATCGCTGCGTCTCCTCGTCCCCGGTCATCACGTCCATGCCGCTTGAAACCACCCTCGCCGTGCTGGCGGCCTCGCTCGGGCTCGCCGTGCTCGGCTGGATCATGCAGCGCCGCCCGCGCCTGAGCCTCGATCCCCCCCTGGTCCCGTGGACCGCGGTCCAGGTGGTGGCGGTGGTGGTCGCCCTGCTGATGGCCGCCCACCTGGTCTCGCTCGCCACCGGCCGGCCGTTCACGGGCAGGCGGGGGTTCTGAGGGGCTCTCAGCTGCCGCTGAAGTTCGGCTTGCGCTTCTCCATGAAGGCGGTGCGGCCCTCCTTGTAGTCCGAGCTGTCGAAGCATTTTGCGACGGTCCGGTTGACCGCCTCGACATCCCAGTCCCGTTGCGGCTTGGCCAGTTCCATCAGGCAGTGCTTGACCGCCGCGATCGACAACGGCGCGTTGCCGGCGATGCGCTCGGCCAGCGGCCAGACCGCGTCGTCGAGCTCGGTCTTCGGCACCACCCGGTTCACCAGG
>CAYNFA010000391.1:0-4573 GCA_964396345.1 uncultured Thalassobaculum sp. | reverse complement strand
GCGTCCACCCGGCGGCCGTCAACGGCCGGGTGCAGACCTGCCAGCGGGTGTCGGACGTGATCCTCGGCGCGCTCGCCAAGGCGGCACCGGATCGGGTGACGGCGTGCTCCAACAGCGCCTGCACGGTCGCCACCTTCGTCGGCCAACGCAGGAGCGACGGCGCCATCTGGGTGTACCTGGAGACCATGGGGGGCGGCTCCGGCGCCCGACCGACCAAGGACGGGCTCGACGGCGTGCACGTGCACGTCACCAACACTTCCAACCTGCCGCTGGAGTCGCTTGAGCAGGAATACCCGCTGACCCTGATCCGCTACGAACTGATCGACGGCTCCGGCGGGCCGGGAACCTACCGCGGCGGCATGGGGCTGCGGCGCACCTACCGCGCCGACGAGGAATGCCGGGTGCGGGTCGATGTCTCGCGCATCCGCTCGCGCTCCTGGGGCCTGTTCGGCGGCGGCGAGGGCGCCAACGGCGCCATCGTCTGCGGACCCGGCGTGACGTTCCAGCGCGACCAGGCGACCCTGCTGCCCGGCCAGTGGTTCGAGGTGGTGACCCCCGGCGCCGGCGGCTACGGTTCGCCCGAGCGGCGCGACCGCGATGCCGTCGCCCGCGACGTCGGCGAAGGAGTCATCGACGTCGCCACGGCGCGCGCGGTGTACGGCTACGCCTCCCCGTAGTGGATCCGCCGATACGCCCGCGACGGGATGAGGTCGTCGATCTGCAGGTCCCACAGCCCGGCGGTGTTGGCGGCCTGGTGCTCCTCGAACAGCGCCTGGCAGCGTCCGGGCTCGGCGACCGTGGTGCCGCGCAGGCCGAAGCCGGTGGCGACGCCGGCAAGGTCGCCGCGCCCGTGGATGGCCTCGGCCGGGTCGAAACCGCCGGCGCGGAACTTGTGGAACTCGGCGCCGTAGCCACCGTCGTTCATGATCGCCACCAGCATCTGGATGCCTTGGCGGCGGATGGTCTCCAGTTCCTGGACGTGCATGTACAGGCTGCCGTCGCCCTCGATCAGCAGCACCTTGCCGTCGCCGCGCGCGGCGGCGATCCCGATCGCGGCGGGCAGGCCCGAGCCGATGCCGCCGAAATCGCCGATCACGTGGATCTTGTCGGTCGGCCGTCCGCGCATGTGGGTGAGCGCGATCGAGAAGTAGTGGCCGACGCCGACCACCACGTCCCAGTCCTTCGGCACCACCGCGTCGAGCTCCAGGATCGCCTTGCGCGGATCGAGCAGGCCCGGCTGCGGCGTGTACGCCTTGCTGTCCGGGACGTCGGCGGCGATCGCGGCGGAGACGTCCGGGGTGCGGAAGCCGGTGCGCGCGACGCCGCGCCGGTCGAGGGCGGCGACGATCGCGTCGGCGGCGGCGCGGGCGTCGGCGCGAACGTGCAGATCGGCGGTGCGCAGCCCCTGCCACAGGCCGCGCGGGCTGGTGTCGATCTGCACCACCTGGGCACCCGGATACAGATAGCCACCCTCGGTGGTGTAGTGGCCAAGGCCGGCGCCGATGCCGATCACCAGGTCGCTCTCGGCGAAGCGCTCGCGGGCGTAGTCGCTGGCGAACGCCCCGGCGATGCCGATGGCCCACGGGCTACTCTCGAACAACCCCTTGCCGAGCAGCGAGTTGGCGAGCAGCGCGCCGGCACGCTCGCCGAGCGCCTCGATCGCGGCGCGCGCGCCGGAGCGGGCGGCGCCCCGCCCGGCGATGACGATCGGCTTCTCGGCTTCGGTGATCATGTCGACGACGCGCTCGACCATCTCCGGGTCGGGGTGCGGGCGTTGCGGCGCCGGCACGAAGCCTTCGGAAGGCATGTACTCGGCGAGGTAGGGATAGTCCTTCTTCTGCAGGTCCATCGGGATGCTCAGCACCACCGGCCGGCGCTCGACCTTGGCGACGATGAAGGCCTCGCGGACGTTGTCGAGCAGCCGGTCGATGCTCTTGACCGCGACATAGTGGGCGCCGGTGGCCAGCGCCAGCGGCGCCATGTCGATCTGCTGCAGGTACCAGGCGGCGCCGATCGGCGCGTCGCCGGCGAACACCACCATCGGGGTGTTGGCGCGCGCCGCCATCGCCAGCGCCGTCATGATCTGGGTGAAGCCGGGGCCGCAGGTGGTCGACGCCACGCCGACCTTGCCGGTCATGCGGGCGTAGCCGTCGGCCATGGCGCAGGCCGAGTGTTCGTGACGGGCGTGCACGACCTTGACGCCCGGCTGCTTCGCCATCGCCGCCGACCAGTACATGTTGGCGTCGCCCATCAGCGTGAACAGCACCTGCACGCCCTCGGCGACGAACGCCTTGACCAGCATGTCGGTGACCTGGAGCTTGCTCGGGTTCATGGCTTTCCTCGGCCGAAGAGCGATCCGAGCCACGACAGCAGGGCGCGCCACAGCAGGCGGCCGGCGCTGAGCTCGGCGGCGGGTTGCGGGGATGGCGGTGCGGGTGGCGGAGAGGGCGGCGATGCCGCGCCGGCGGTCTCGACCGGAGGCTCGGCCGGTGCGGTGGCGGCCGGCGCCGCGCGCTCGGCGACCAGTCGGGCAAGATTGGCCGAGAATTCGGCGAGCAGGGCGCGCGCCACGTGCACGCCGCCGGCGTTGGCGAAGCCCTCGAGCGGGCCGGTGACCGTGAACTCGCCGTCGACCGCCAGCACCGTCTCCGCCTCGCCCGACGCCGTCACCGTGCCGGAGGCAAGCGCGTGCGAGGCGCCGCGCTGGTCGATGCCACGGCCCTCGATGGTGCAGCGCCGGGCCGCGTGATCGTAAGTGAGGGCGGCCTCGCCGCGAAAAGTGGCGACCGTCGGTCCGAACTTGACCCGTATCGAGCCGCGCCACAGCCCGTCACCCTGGTCGGGCGCCAGGCTGGCACCCGGGATGCACGACGCGATCAGCGCCGGGTCGCTCAGCAGCGGCCACAGCGTGTCCGGGGGCGACGGGATCGTCGTCTGTTCGCTCAGCGAAGGCATGGGGTCCGGGTCAAGTCAGCGGCGGGTGGTCGAACGATAGACCGGCCACGCCCGGGTGTGAACCGGCCGCGGCCGCCGGACTCGTTCCCGGCGTTTATCCTTAATGTCCTCTTCATGGGTTCGCCGATACGCTCGGCAGGGGATCCGCCGGTACGGTGTGCCTGATGCGGTGTCCGCTGGGGGATGGAACATGCGGTATTCGGTATTCTGGGCCCTGAGCGGCATCGCCGCGATCGGGCTGGCCTTGGGCGCCTCAGGTGTTTGGTACGGCTGGCTGGCGCTCGTCTTGGCCGGTCCGCTGGCGCTGCTCGGTGTCTACGACTTGCGCCAGACGCGGCACAGCCTGAGGCGCAACTACCCGGTCATCGCCCACATGCGCTGGCTGTTCGAAGGCATCCGCCCGGAGATCCGTCAGTACCTGATCGAGAGCGACGCCGACGCGTTTCCGTTCAACCGCGAGCAGCGCTCGCTGGTCTACCAGCGCGCCAAGGAGGAGGTGCAGACCGTTCCGTTCGGGACCCAGCTCGACGTCTACAAGCCTGAGTACACCTACTTCACCCATTCGCTCGCCCCTCAACATGTCGCGAACTTCGACTTCCGGGTGCCGATCGGCGGCGCCGGCTGCCGGCAGCCCTACGCGATCTCGCTGTTCAACATCTCGGCGATGAGCTTCGGCGCGCTCAGCGGCAACGCCATCCAGGCGTTGAACAAGGGTGCAAGGATCGGTGGTTTCGCCCACGACACCGGCGAGGGCGGCATCTCGCGCTACCACCGACTGCACGGCGGCGACCTGATCTGGGAGCTTGGCTCTGGCTATTTCGGCTGCCGCGCCGACGACGGTGGCTTCGACGCCGAGAAGTTCACCCGACAGTCGGCCGACCCGCAGATCAAGATGATCGAGGTCAAGCTGTCGCAGGGCGCCAAGCCGGGTCACGGCGGCGTGCTGCCGGCCTCGAAGATCACGCCGGAGATCGTCGAGGCGCGCGGCATCCCGATGGGTATCGACTGCGTGTCGCCGGCGGCCCACCCGGCGTTCACGACCCCGGTCGAGTTCGTTCGATTCCTGCAGCGGCTGCGCGACCTCAGCCAGGGCAAGCCGGTCGGCTTCAAGCTGTGCGTCGGACATCCCCATGAGTTCATGGCGATCGTCAAGGCGATGGGCGAGGAGGGCATCTACCCGGACTTCATCGTCGTCGACGGCAGCGAGGGCGGCACCGGGGCGGCGCCGGTGGAGTTCACCAACAGCGTCGGCATGCCGCTGCGCGAGGGTCTGCATTTCGTCAACATGACCCTGATCGGCGCCGGCATCCGCGACCGCATCCGGCTCGGCGCCAGCGGCAAGATCATCTCCGGCGCCGACATCGCCGCCGCCCTGGCGCTCGGCGCCGACTGGTGCAACTCGGCGCGCGGCTTCATGTTCGCGCTCGGCTGCATCCAGGCCCGGTCGTGCCACACCAACCGCTGCCCGACCGGGGTCGCCACCCAGGACGCCACCCGTCAGCGCGCCCTGGTGGTCCCGGAAAAGGCGACGCGGGTCGCCAGCTTTCACCGCAACACGCTGGTCGGGTTCGGCGAGATGCTGGGCGCCATGGGGCTTGACCGGCCGGACCAGATCACC
>CAYNFA010000390.1:0-4582 GCA_964396345.1 uncultured Thalassobaculum sp. | reverse complement strand
ACTCCATGCCGGCCTCGCGGATGCCGTCGACGAAGGACAGCTTGCTGCCGCCGTCGGTCGCCAGGTCCTCGACCAGCAGCACGCGGGCGCCGTCCCTGACCTCGCCCTCGATCCGGGCGTTGCGGCCGAAGCCCTTCGGCTTCTTGCGGATGTAGGCCATCGGCAGGCCCATCAGCTCGGCCATCCAGGCCGCGAAGGGAATGCCGGCGGTCTCGCCGCCGGCCACGATGTCGAACGCTTCGACCCCGGCCCGGCTCTCAAGCATCGCCACACCCAGTTCCATCAGCCGGCGCCGGGCGCGCGGAAAGGCGATGATCCGGCGGCAATCCACATAGACCGGCGACAGGCGTCCGGAGGTGAAGGTGAAGGGCTGCTCCGGGCGGATGTGCACCGCCTGGATCTCCAGCAGGATGTCGGCGGCGACCGCCGCCGGGCTCTTGTGCCAGTCCTCAGTCAGCGCGCCGGTCATGTCGTCTCCTCGGGCGTGAAACTCAACCCTCATACGCCGGGGCGTTGCCATCGGCAACGGTTCGGCGACGGCGCGGTTGGTGGGTGACGCCCTCACCCACCGTCGAAGGTCCAGCCTCGCCGGTCCGGCAACTGGCCGATCAGGGCCAGACCCTTGGCGACCGACTGGAACTCGTCGCCGGCCTGGAGCCGGTCGGCGCCGAAGCGCCGCTCGAACAGCCGGCGCACGGCCGTTACCAGCGAGCTGCCGCCGGTCATGAACACCACGTCGACGGCGCCGGCGGCCCTGGCGGTGTCATCCAGCACGGCGTCCAGGTGGCGCTCCAACTCGACCAGATCGTCGGCGATCCAGGCGTCGAATTCGGACCGGGCGATGTCGCAGGCGATGTCGACACCCAGGTCCTCAAGCGAGAGGGCGACGCTCGCCGACGACGACAGCGCCGCCTTGGCCGCCGAGACCCGGTGGTTCAGGTGGAACCCGAGATTGCCGTCGACCAGTTGCAGCAGCCGCTCCAGCCGCTCCGGCGCCTCGGCGGTGCGGGCCAGCAGGCGCAGGTCACGCAGCACCTCGGGCGTGCGCAGGAACGAGAACTCGTGCCAGTTGGCGATCCGGTTGAAGTACGCCGCCGGGATGTCGTAGCGCTTGCCGAACGAGCGGTAGAAGGTGCCCTTGCCGACCAGCGGGGCGACAGCGTTCTGCACGATCCGGAAGTCGAAGCGGTCGCCGCCGATGCCGACGCCGCGATGGGCGAGCGGCGTCACCCGCGGCGGCCCATCGCCGATCTCGTAACGGATCACCGAGAAGTCGGTGGTGCCGCCGCCGAGATCGGCGACCAGCACCGTCGCGTCCTGCCGCAGCCGGGTCGCGAAGTAGTAGGACGCCGCCACCGGCTCGTAGACGAAGCCCGGCCGCCCGAGCCCGGAATCGCCGTAAGCGGTGCGCAGACGCGTCATCGCGAGGCCATCGTCCGGGTCGCTTCCCCAGAACGCCACCGGGCGCCCGGCGACGCAGGCGTCCGGCGCGCCGCCGACATCGCCGGCCCGCGCGACCAGCTCGGCCAGGAAGGTGGCAACGATGTCCTCCAGCCGGTAGGCGCGGCCGTAGATCCGCGTCTCCTGGAACAGCCGGCTGCCGAGGTACGATTTCGGCGATTGGATAAACCGGCACTCGGCCGGCGCCGCGAGGTAGCGGCGGATGGCCCAGGGGCCGATGTCGACCTCGACCGGCGAGCCCACCCCCTCGCCGGCCGCGAAGGTCAGCACGGTGCGGCAGCCGCCGGACTCCTCGCCGTCGACGCGGAAGCTCGCGGTGGTCACGGAGCCGTCCGCGGCGGCCAGCGCCAGCACCGTGTTGGTGGTCCCGAAGTCGATGCCGATCGAGGCGACCATGGGCCGTTCTCCGGGTGGGCGCGGCGCGCCATCGCGGCAAGCGAGGGTAGAAGGGCCGGCGTGACTACCCGATGCCGGGGGGCCGGTCAACCGAGGGCGATTCCACGCCTCGGCGTTCCATAGCGGCTACGGCGGCGGTCGCCGAGTGCCGAGATGGGGCTATCCATGCAACACGCATCACGTTTGGCAGCATTGGTCGTGCTGTGCGGCCTCGCGGCCGGCTGCGCGACACCGCAGCACATGCAGGCCCGGCTCGAGTGCGCCCAGGAGTGGGAGATATTGATCCCGCCGCGCTACCAGCAGGTGATGACGACGGGCCAGAGGCGCGCGAAGGTCCCGGACGGCACCACGTCCTGCACGACCAGGGGCGACACCCGCTCGTGCAGGCAGGGCATGCGGTCGGACTGGGTTCCCTACACCGATGTCGCGACCGTCGACGTCAACGCCCGCGCGCGGAACCTGCGCATCGCGCAATGCGCTCACGCCCGCTGCCTCGAAGCCTACGGAAACAGCGACTGCAAGACCTGAGTCCTCAGAGCGTGAGACTCAACTCGACGGAGCACCCCGGCCGGTTCTTCGTGGCCAGCCGCTGCGCGGCCGGCACCTTGGAGCTTGCGAACCGGCAAGCGGACGGCCGTGGTCAGTCGGACAGCATGGTCATGGCGGCCCGACGGTCGCCCGGCTTGAGCTTCAGGAACAGCGCCCTGGCCCGCTTGGCATCCTGGTCGGAACCGCTCTCCGCGGCCTTCCTGAGCGCCACTGTGGTGGCGTGCTCGGGACCGCAGATGAAGCTCAGCGCCTTGGCCAGCCGCCCCATCGCCGCCTGGTCGATCTTGGTCTCGTCCATCTCATCCTCTCGAACTCGGGAGCGGCTAAACCCCCATCAGCGCCTGCTCGAACGCCGGGTTGTCGATCAGCACCGAAACCGGCCAGTCGAGCACCAGCCGGCCGCGCGACAGGACCACCGCCCGGTCGGCGATCGCGACGGCACGCGCGGTGTCCTGCTCGGCCATCAGCACCGCCGCGCCGGAATCGGCAAGCCGGCGGACGGTGGCGAACACTTGATCGCGCGCCACCGGCGCCAAGCCGAGCGACGGCTCATCCAGGAGCACCACCGTCGGGTCGGAAATCACCGCCCGGGCGATCGCCAGCATCTGCTGCTGCCCGCCCGACAGCCGCCAAGCCGTCTCGTGCCGCTTGTCGGCGAGCGCCGGAAACAGCTCTAGCATAGCGCCGATCCGCTCGGCGCGCTCCGCCGCGTTGCCGGGGGCGGCGATGTCGAGCGTCTCCTCGACCGTCAAACCCGGGAACAGCCGGCGGCCCTCCGGACTCCAGCCGATCCCCAGTCCGGCTCGGCGCTCCGGCGCAAGCCTCGAAATCTCGAGCGCGCCGACGTGAATGCTCCCGCCGGACACCGGGTCGGCGCCAGCCACCGCCCGCAGCAGGGTCGACTTGCCGGCGCCGTTCGGGCCGAGCACCGCCACCACGCTGCCCGGCGCAACGCTGAGCGACACCGGACCGAGTACCGTCGTCCCGCCGAGTCGGACCTCGAGATACTCGACGGTCAACCCGCCACTTGGGGGGGGCTCATCGGTCACGCCGCCGCCCCTAACCCGAGATAGGCCGCGATGACCAGCGGGTTCCCGCGCACCGTCTCGGGTGATCCCGACGCGAGCACCTTGCCGGCGTCCAGGCACACGATTCGGTCGGCGAGCGGCAGCAGGAAGTCCATGCCATGGTCGACCACCAGCACCGCAAGCCCGGAGCCGGCGAGTTCGCGCAGCAACCCGGCCAGCGCGACGCGCTCGCCCTCGGTCAGACCGGCCGCCGGCTCGTCGAGGATCAGCGCATCCGGCTCTGTCGCGAGGGCCCGCGCCAGGTCGAGCAACCGGCGCTCCGCGCCTCCGAGCGCCGACACCGGCACCGCCGCCCGGTCGCCGAGCCCGACACGCACCAGCGCCGCCATCGCCACCGCCGGATCGGGCGCCGCTACCGCCGCCGCTTCCAGCACGAACAGGCCGTCGGGGAACTCGGGATGCTGGAACCCTCGCCCGAGACCGAGCCCGGTGCGATGATGGGCCGGACGTCCCCCCAACGGCACGCCACCGAGCCGAATCTGTCCGGCATCAGTCCGTTCCAGGCCGCTGATCAGGTTGAGCGCCGTGGTCTTGCCGGAACCGTTGGCACCGATCAATCCGACGATCGTACCGGCCGGCACGCTGAAAGACACACCGTCGACCGCCGTCACCCCGCCGAACCGCTTGACCAGACCCTCGACCACCAGCGCCTTGCCGGCGCGCCGCCTCGTCACCCCGGGCGGGCCGGGAATCGCGGGCGGGCGCCGCCGCAAACGGTCGCGCAGCCAGCCGTCGATGCCACGCGGCACCAGGACGATCGTCGCCAGCAGCACGACGCCGTAGGCCACCAGGTAGGAACCTTCGAGAAAGCGGAACACTTCGGGCAGCGGGATCAGCAGCGCCGCCCCGGCGACCGCGCCGGCGGCGCTGCCGCGCCCGCCGACCACCGCGATCGCCAGGATAGTCACCATGACCTCGAAGCCGACGACCGACG
Source organism: uncultured Thalassobaculum sp. (assembly GCA_964396345.1). Classification (GTDB taxonomy): domain Bacteria; phylum Pseudomonadota; class Alphaproteobacteria; order Thalassobaculales; family Thalassobaculaceae; genus Thalassobaculum_A. Next base: position 154 of record CAYNFA010000390.1, on the reverse strand, counting down.
GCGACACCACCCCGAGACCATGCGCCTGGAGGGCGCCCGCCAGCCCGCCGAGCGCGCCCGACGCCATGAACACGGCAATCCTGGATCGGGCGGAGTTCAGCCCGAGAGCGATCGTGGCGTGCGGGGCGTTCCGCAGGGTGGCCAGGGCGGCACC
>CAYNFA010000389.1:0-4585 GCA_964396345.1 uncultured Thalassobaculum sp. | reverse complement strand
GCCACGGAAACCGCACGGGGGCCAGTATCTCGTAGCCGTCGCCGGCGTGCGCCTGCACGAGATCCCGCTCGCTCGGCGTCAGAAGCCCCGGCTTGGTGAGAATGTCCGAAGGGATCGCGAGATTGCCGATGTCGTGCAGCAGGGCGGCGTACTCCAGTCCGTCGCGCTCCTCGGCCGGCAGGCCCATTGCATCCGCGATCGCCAGCGACAGCGCCGCGACCCGTCGCTCGTGGCCGGAGGTGAACGGGTCGCGCTTCTCGACCGCCATGGCCAGCGCGTCGACGGTCTGCCGCAGCACCTGCCTGGCATCGAGCAGCGAACGCTGCAGCTGGTCCTGCATGCTCATCAGGTCGGTAAGGTCGACCCCGACGACGGCTACAGCGTCGATGCGGCCGCGGGGGTCCCGCAGCGCAGCGCCGTGCCAGCGATAGAACTGCACTGCGCCGCTCGCGGTCGCCAGTCGGGCGTCGGCCCGCTCCGGCAAGCCGGTGTCGATGATCCGGGCGATCGCGGCGACCGCCGGGGCAAGGTCCTCGTGGTGCGCGAGATCCGCTAGCGTCATGCGGGCGAGCCGATCCGAGCTGTAGCCGCTGGCCGTCACCATCGCAGCGTTCCAGTCGAGCAGACGGCCGTCGGGCGCGATCACCAGCAGCGGGTTCGGCACCGCGTCGCCGAGGTCGTCCAAGCGTCGCTGCGTGGCGATCCGCGAGGCACGCTCTCGCCCGGTGCCCCGCGCCAGGAGGAACCAGATCGCGAACAAACCAGCGCTCGTGACCGCCACGAACGCGACGCCCTTGATGGTGCCGTGCCGAATGATGGTCGCGGCGTCCGGGGCGACAAGGGCCACGACCCGGTCGGAAGCGACGATGTAGACCAGGGCGAGCAACGCGTACCCTGCCGCCACCATGGTCGCCTCGGCAACCGGTTGTCGGGCTGGCGAACGCTTCTCGTCGTCGTGCATCCGCGCCGGCCTTCCAGCTGTGGGTCCGAACCGACGCCGTGCCGGCTCGCCGATAGCGGGATCATCTTCCATAGGCTACATCGAAGTCGGGCCGAAGACGAAGAGGCCGGAAGGATCGCTCCCTCCGGCCTCTCGCCGAAACCGATGCCGCCTCGATCAGTGCACGTCGGCCCAAATCTTCCGCTTGGTGGCGTAGAGCAGGCCGGTCAGCACCAGGAGGAACAGGATCGTCATGACCCCGGCGCGTTTGCGCTCCTCCAGGTTGGGCTCCGACGCCCAGGCGAGGAACGTCGCGAGGTCCCTGGCCTGCTGGGCGACGGTCGCCGGCGTGTTGTCGCTGTAAGTGACGCCATCCGGGTACAGCGGCGGCGGCATGGCAATCTGGTTACCCGGGAAGGCGGTGTTGTAGTACATGCCGTCCGGGATCGTCACGCCTTCCGGTGGATCGGTGTAGCCGACCAGCAGGCCATAGATGTAGTCGGCGCCGCCGGCGCGCGCGTCAACGATCAGAGACAGCTCCGGCGGATACGCCCCGCCGTTCGCTGCGCGCGCTGCCGCGGCGTTCGGGAACGGGCTGACAAACCGATCCGACGGCAGCGCCGGACGCTCGAACATTTCGCCGTCGTCGTTGGGCCCGTCCATCACCTGCTTCTCGGCGGCGAGCGCTTTGATCTCATCCTCGCTGTAGCCGAATTGGTCGAGGTTCCGGTAGGCCACGAACTCCAGTCCGTGGCAGCTGGCGCAGACGTTCTGATAGACCTGCAGACCGCGCTGCAGGGCGCCGCGGTCAAACGTGCCGAACACCCCCGAGAACGACCAGTCCTGGGCCTCGAACACGGCCTCGCCGGCGGCCAGCGCCGGTCCGGTCGGCCCGGCTGCTCCGAGCATGGCCGAGGCAACCGCCGTTGCCGCGGCCAGCGTCTTGATGCGCGCGATCATCGGTCGTTCTCCCGCCGAGCCGCGGTCGCGCCGGCGAAACCCCCGCCACCGCCGATCACCGGCTCGCTGATCGATTTCGGAAGTTGCCGCGGCGTCTCGAACACCGAGAGCAGCGGCAGGATCACCAGGAAGTGGGCGAAGTAGTAGGCCGTCGCGATCCGCGAGAAGAACACGTACCAGCCTTCCGCCGGCTTGGCCCCGAGGTAGGTCAGGGCCACCACGTCGATCACCAGGATCCAGAAGAAGATCTTGAAGATCGGTCGGAACTGGCCGCTGCGGACCGGCGAGCGATCGAGCCAGGGCAGGATGAACAGCACCGCGATCGAGCCGAACATCAACAGCACGCCGCCGAGCTTGTCGGGGATCGCCCGCAGGATCGCGTAGAACGGCAGGAAGTACCATTCCGGCACGATGTGCGCCGGAGTCACCAGCGGGTCGGCGGGGATGTAGTTGTCCGGATGCCCGAGGAAGTTCGGCGCGAAGAACACGAAGGCCGAGAACACGATCAGGAAAACGCCGAGGCCGAACGCGTCCTTGATCGTGTAGTACGGGTGGAACGGGATCTGGTCCTTCGGGCTCTTGACGTCGACGCCGAGCGGGTTGTTCGAACCGAAACGATGCAGCGCGACCAAGTGCAGGACCACCACGCCGACGATCACGAACGGCAGCAGGTAATGCAGCGCGAAGAACCGGTTTAGGGTGGCGTTGTCGACCGAGAAACCACCCCACAGCCAGGTCACGACGCTCTCGCCGATCACCGGGATCGCCGAGAACAGGTTGGTGATGACCGTCGCCCCCCAGAAGCTCATCTGACCCCAGGGCAGCACGTAGCCCATGAACGCGGTCGCCATCATCAGCAGCATGATGACCACGCCAAGCATCCACAGCAACTCGCGCGGCGCCTTGTACGAGCCGAAATACAGTCCTCGGAAGATGTGGATATAGACCACGATGAAGAAGAAGCTCGCGCCGTTCATGTGGATATAACGGATCAGCCAGCCATAGTTTACGTCGCGCATGATGCGCTCGACGGAGTTGAAGGCATGATCCACATGCGGCGTGTAATGCATCGCCAAAGTAATACCGGTGACCAGCATGATCACCAGCGCGATACCAGCGAGAGAGCCGAAGTTCCACCAGTAGTTAAGGTTTTTCGGCGTCGGATACTCATGCAGTTCGTGGTGCATGAAGCTGAAGATCGGCAGCCGGTGGTCGATCCAGCGGACGATCGGATTCTCGAATTTCGTGGCCATGACGGGTCGTCCTCCCTCAGCCGATGCGCACGACGGAGTCCGAAACGTACTCGTACGCCGGAATTTCCAGGTTGCGCGGCGCCGGACCCTTCCGGATCCGTCCCGAGGTGTCGTAGTGCGAGCCGTGGCACGGGCAGAACCAGCCGCCGAACTCGCCCTTCGGGTCCGCCGGCTTCTGGCCGAGCGGCACGCAGCCAAGGTGGGTGCAGACGCCGACCAAGACCAGGACCTCCGGCTTCAGGGCGCGGGCCGCATCGGCTTGCGGATCCGGCAGGTCGGACAGCGGCACCGCCGCGGCCTCCTCGATCTCGGCGGCCGTGCGGTGCCGCACGAACACCGGCTTGCCGCGCCATTTGACGGTCACGGCCATGCCTTCGGCAACGGTCGCGGTATCGAACTCGATCGTCGCGAGCGCCAGCACGTCAGCCGCCGGATTCATCTGGTCGATGAACGGCCAGGCGACGCACGCCGCCCCGACGGCGCCGACCGTGGCCGTCGCGACGTACAGGAAGTCGCGGCGGGTTTCGCCCTGATGGGTGTCAGCCATGGTCCTCCAACCCTCACACGGTCGCCCCCGGACGACCCCTTGCTCAACTAACTATATCGATCGGGCGGCCGGACCAACGCGACGCGCTGTCGCAATACGGCCCCACCCTCCCGCGCCGCTCCGCTATACCCCACGCCTCGAAGGTTTGCAAAGCGTCGCGCCACGGGTATGAGCGGTTGATGCGCCTCGTCCTGTTCCAGCCCGACATCCCGCAGAACGCCGGAACCATACTGCGCCTCGCCGCCTGCCTCTCGGTTGGGGTCGACATCGTCGAGCCGTGCGGCTTCGTCTGGTCGGAACCGCGGCTGCGGCGCGCCGGCATGGACTACCTCGAATTCGCAAAGGTTGCCCGGCACACATCGTGGGACGCGTTCCGGAGAAACCGCCAGCCTGGCCGGCTGGTGCTGTTGTCGACCCGCGCCGCCGTCGCGCTTCCCGACGCGCGGTTCGAGGTCTCGGACCATCTGGTGCTGGGCCGGGAGAGCGCCGGCGTGCCGGACGACGTGCACGCCGCCGTCGACCTCTCGGTCCGGGTGCCCATGGTGGCCGGGGCCCGCTCGCTAAACGTCGCGGTGACCGCCGGCATCGTGCTGGCCGAGGCGCTGCGCCAGACCGACGGGTGGCCGCCGGGGTAGCCGCGGGTGGCACCCGGATCCGTCCCGCCTTCGGCGATTATCGTTGGAGCGGGACGGTCCGCGGCACTTTCTTTCCCATGTCGTCATCCCGGCCAAGCGCAGCGCGAGCCGGGAGCCAGCCACCGCTCCGTCGGCGGCACCATCGGCAAGCCACCGTCGCTGCGTGGGCCCGGATAGCCGCGGCTTCGCCTCGGATTCCGGGGTGATGGGTGGACGGCCCCCTGACGGCATCAAGGGTGCCATGCTGGGT
>CAYNFA010000388.1:0-4621 GCA_964396345.1 uncultured Thalassobaculum sp. | reverse complement strand
GCCGGTTACGACGAACGGGCCGGCCGGGCCATCGATCGTCAGGCGGCCCTTCTGCTCGGTCGCGGTCGCCGACAAACCGCGACGGCGGTCGCGCTCGACCGCCACGAACCACGCCGCCACGCGCTCGAAGCGCGGCCACCAGAACGCCCACACCCCCGGGCGGTCGAGGTGCTCGGCGAAGGCGTCCCGGCCGATCTCCAGCAGGCGCGCCAGCGGCTCCGGCGGCAGATCGCACGGGTGCTCGCGCACGAAACGGTCGAGGGCCTCGTGGATGGCGTTGCCGCGCTCGGCGGCGTTCGGGTCGGAATCCAGTTCATCGAGCGCCCGCAAGCGGAGGATGCGCGAGGCATAGATCGAATAGGGGTCGCGCAGCCAGGTGTCGATCCGGGTCACCGACAGCGAGCGCGGCCGGGCCGAGACCGGCGGACGGGGCGCCGGTGGGGCGCCCGGCTCCACCGTCGCCGGGCGATCGAGCTCGGCGTGCCACGACGCCGGCGCCGGGTCGGGTCGGAACGCCGTCTCCGCCCCCAGCGCCCGCGCCACCGTCTCCAGCCGCAGCAGCCAGCGGGACGGCACCGTCGGGGTCCCCTCGACCCGGGTCGCCCGGGTCAGCACCACCTCGGGCGCGCCCAGCGCCATGGCGACGTCGTGGGCGGCGAGGCCGATGCGGCGCTCCGGCGCCGGCAGGCCGAAATCGCGGCGCATCGGCCGGCTCATCCACGGATCCGGCGCCGCCTCGGCCGGCCAGGTGCCCTCGTTCAAGCCGCCGAGGATCACCCGGTCGAAGCGCTGCAGGCGGGCCTCCAGCGCGCCCAGGATGTGCAGGCGCGGGTGGGTGCCCCAGCGCGGCCGCACCGCCCGACCCTCCAGCAGGGCCTCGAACAGCCCGGGCCAGGTGCGACCCGGTATCTCTCCAAGAACGTCGAGGGCGTCGCGCATCTCGTCGAACAGCCGGGCCAGCGCCTCGCCGGCGTCGCCGCGCCACAGGCGGTCGGCGCCGCTCTCGCGATCGCTCTCCGCCAGCGCCTCGGCGGCGCGGGCGTGGGCGATCGCCACCGCCGTCGCCGGCACCGACGCGTCGGTCACGCAGTCGATCAGCGGACCGAGGCGGTTCCCGAGGTCGTCGAGCCACGCCAGCAGCCCGTCGCGCTCCTCGGCCAAGCCGTCCTCCAGCCCGGTCACCGCCCGCCGCAGCCCATTGAGGCCGGGCGCCGGACGCGGCCCGCGCAGCACCCGTCGCTCCAGCCGGCGCACCATTCGGCGGAAGCCCTGCGGCGACCGTCCGCCAGCCGCCAGCGGATGCTTGAGCGCTGCCAGCAGCGGCACCGGGGCAGCCCGCTCGGCGGCGAGGGCGGCTACCAGCCGCAAAAACGCCGCCGGTCCGCTCTCGGCCAGGGGCCGGCCGGCGGAATCGTCGACCGCCAGGCCCCAGCGTTCCAACTCGCTCGTCACCCGCCGGGCCAGCCCGCGATCCGGGGTGATCAGCGCGGCGGTGCTGCCCGGCGTCTCCAGGACCTCCCGCAGCAGCAGCGCGATCGCCCCCGCCTCCTCGCGCGGCCCTGGCGCTTCGATCCGCCGGATGCCGTCGAACGCGCGCGCGTCGAGGCTCGGGGCGGTTGCCAGCCGTCGCCAGGCCTCGGTGGTGGCCGCCGGCCGCATCGCCTCGCGGAGCATGCGGGCGCGCTCCTCGCCGGAGGCAAACCCGCTCGACGAAGCCACCGTGGCGACGCCTGGCCAGTCCGTGACCTCGCTGCGCGCCACGCCCAGGCCGTCGAGCAGCCGGTGCATGCCATGCTGCGGGTGCGCCGGGTCGGCGCCGACCGCCGCCCATACCGCCTCATCGGACTCGAGGTCGAGACCCGGCAGGACCAGCACGCCCCGCGGCAGATCCAGGACCGCCTTCATCAACTCAGCCGTCGCCGGCACCGAGCCGGTCGAGCCGGCGATCACCACCGGGTCGGCTGGCGGCGCCGACCGCCACGCCATCGTCCGCGCCCGCATCAGGGCGTCCCGGCGCACCACCGGGTCGACCGCCCCCTGCTCGGCCAGCCACGCCGGCCAGATCTCGGTGACGATCCCCAGGAACCGCAGGGTCAGACCCCAATGCTCGGCGTACTCGACCGGTGCCAGGTGGGCCAGCCGCTCGAACGACAGCCCCTCGGCCTGCACCTGGTCGATCAGCCGTCCGAGCGCCGCCGCCAGCCGCGCCGCCTGCTCGGCGGAACGTGGTGCCGCGATCCCGTCGCCCTCCAGCCGCTCGGCGTAGGCCAGCACCAGCCGGGCCAGCAGCAACTGGCGCCGAAGCGCCGGGATCGCCGGCGGCAGGTCGAGCGCCTCCGCCACCCCGGCATCCTCGCCGTGGGCGAGGTCCAGTTCCTGGTCGTCGACATCGGCGATCGCCTGCAGGGCCGGAAGCAGCATCGGCCGGCCGTCGCCGAGTCGCAGGAACGCTTCGGCGGCGGCGCGAGCCGCGCGCTGGGTCGGCAGCAGAACCGTCGCGCGCGCCAGCGCCAGCGGATCGCGCCCGACCGCGTCCCAGAGCCCGACCGCCAGCGCGTCAAGGAACGGCACGCCAACCGGTATCGAGTGGATCCGGCCGCCGTCCACGATTCCTCAGAAATAGGTTTCCGGCATGTGACCCAGGGCGAAGCGGCGATTCGCCTCGCCAAGGTCTGCCGGGGTCGAGATGTGGTACCAGAGACCGTCGTGGACGGCGCCGAAAAGCCGGCCGGCTTCCTCGGCGGCGTCGTAGACCCGGTTCAGCGAGAACGGGCCTTCCGGGGTTTCCCGGAACACCCGCGGATGCAGGATCGACACGCCCATATAAGCGTAGGGTGCCACGTGGCTCTCCGGGCGCCGGGTCAGGCGACCGTCCGGATCCATGCGGTAGTCGCCGAGGCCGTGCCAGCCGAGCACCCGCGCGAACGGGTACAGCAGCAGCAGCACGTCCATCCGCTCGGCGTCCCAGACTTCCGTGAACCGGTGCAGCGCGTCGCGCAGGCCGTCGAGCCAGAGGCTGTCGCCGTTGATGACGAAGAACGGCTGGTCGCCCAACGCCGGCAGCGCGTTGCGCACGCCGCCGCCGGTCTCCAGCGCCTGGTCCTCGCGGATCACCGTGAGCGCCGGCGCGGCGCGTCCGGCCAAATGGCGCTCCAACCGCTCCGCCAGATGGTGGGCGTTGACCACCGCGCGGGCAACGCCGGCGGCGACCAGTCGATCGAGAATGCGGTCGAGGATTGTCACCCCATCGACCTCGAGCAGCGGCTTCGGACAGGTGTCGGTCAACGGCGCCATCCGCGTGCCGCGGCCGGCCGCCAGCACCATCGCCGTGGCGGGGACCCAGGGGGCGCGCTTCTTCAGGCCGGGCAGCAGCATGGCATCGTCGTTTCGGTGGTGTCGGGGGCGGTGTCGGGGGCGGTGTCGGGCGCGGGGGCGAAGATCACGGGCGTCGAGCCTGCGGCGACGGCTGCACCCGGGCGGCGGGCGGGACGTGACGGTCGAGCCAGGCCCTCACGCCGTCCAGGCCGGCCAGGATCAGGTCGCGCTCCACATGCCGCCAGATGCGCGGGATGTGGTTGAGATAGCGCGGGTTGTCGTAGAGCGCCGACTGCCGGCCGAAGATCCCGAATACCTTCAGCCCACGCTGCGCCCCGAGCCCGTGGTAGCTGCGGTCGAAGGCGACCGGATCGGCGATCGGGACCGCCGCGCGGTAGCGGTCGAGCATGGCATCCTCCAGCCCGTCGGCCAGATCGCGCCGGGAATCCTGCAACAGCGACACCAGATCGTAGGTGGCGGGACCGGCGACGGCGTCCTGGAAGTCGAGCAGCCCGCATCCGGCGATGCCGGGGCGTTGCGGCAGCACCATCAGGTTGTCGACGTGGAAGTCGCGCAGCACCAGGGTCTCCGGTGCGCCCCGCAAGACCGGCAGGGCGTCGCGCCAGGCATCGACATAGGCGGCGCGGGCGGTAGCCTCCAGTTCGCGCCCGAGCACCAGCGGGAAGTACCAGTCGAGCGGCAGCGCTGCCTCGGCGACCAGCTTGGCGTCGTCATAATGCGGCACGTCGTAGCCGATCGAGCCGGCGCGACGGTGCAGGTCGGCCAGCAGGTCGGTCGCTCGCGCGTAGAGCACGATCTCCTCGCCGTCCCCGGCGAGCGCGCGGGTGTAGGTAACATCGCCCAGATCCTCCAGCAGCAGGAAACCCCGGGCGCGGTCGGAGGCCAGGATCCGCGGCGCGCTGTATCCGTAGCGGTGCAGCTGGGACGCCACCGCCAGGAACGGCCGGACGTCCTCGCCCTTGTCCGGGGGCGCGTCCATCAGCACGGCACGCTCGCCGCCGCGGGTCAGCCGGTCGTAGGACCGGAACGACGCGTCGCGCGCCAGCGGCCGGCGTTCCGCGTCACCCCAGCCGGACGCCGCGAGGAACCGCCTGAGGCCGGCGTCGCGATCGCCCGGGTCGGGCTGCCTCACTTCGGTCGCCATCGCCATCGCCGCCGTCACCCTTTCGCCCTCGCGTTTCGTCACGCGCCGGCCAGCCCAGCGATCCGGGCCGCCCAGGCGCCCGCTCCCGCCATCGTCACAGAGCGCGCGTCATCCGCTTGTTGGCACATTTCGAAGGCGAGT
>CAYNFA010000387.1:0-4661 GCA_964396345.1 uncultured Thalassobaculum sp. | reverse complement strand
GCCGATCTGCTGGCTCAGCGTCCGGACATAGGCGACGACGATGTCGCGCGCGAAGATGACCGCCACCAGCCAGACGCTCATCCAGCCGACTGCCAGGAACGCCAGGAACACCAGGGCTCGATAGAGGCTGTCGGCCATTGGATCGATGACCTTGCCGAAGTCGGTCACCGTCCCGGAGCGCCGCGCCAGAATGCCGTCAAGCGCATCGCTGATCTCGGCGATGACCATCACAGCGATCGCCGCCACCCACGCCTCGGCTCCGCCATACGTGACGAGCGCGACCACCGGAAGCCCGAGCAGCGCTCGGACCAGGCTCAGGATGTTGGGAGCGTTAACTGGGTCGGACATGACAGAAGGCTTTTGTTGGTCGATCGCCATTCGGCACCTCGCCGGGTTCGCCGGTTGAGTACACCCGCGGGGCCGATCACTCAACCCCGCCCCGCTCACCCGTCCTCGTGAAAGAAGTCATACACCCGCTTCGCGACGGTTTTGCTGATGCCATCGACCGCCTCAAGATCGGCGAGGCCGGCCCGCGCCACGCCGCGTGCCGACCCGAAGTGGTGCAGCAGCGCCTTCTTCCTACGGGCGCCAATGCCCGAGATGTCGTCGAGCGGGTTGCTACCCATGGCCTTGGTCCGGCGTGCCCGGTGGGTCTCGATCGCGAACCGATGGGCCTCGTCGCGCAGGCGCTGGAGGAAGTAGAGCACCGGGTCGCGCCGCTCCAGTACGAAGGATTCGCGCCCTGGCACATGGAATCTCTCACGGCCAGCATCGCGGTCGGGGCCCTTGGCAATGGAGGCGACCGGGACGTCGTCGATGCCCATTTCCGCGAACACCTCCACCGCCACGGCCAGGTGCGTGGCGCCGCCGTCGATAAGCACCAGGTCCGGCCAGTTTCCCGAGGTCCGGTCAGGATCCTCCTTGAGGGCGCGCGCGAACCGGCGGGTCAGGACCTGGCGCATCATAGCGTAGTCGTCGCCGGCTTCCAGTTCCGCCATCCGCTCGTCGCGGGCACCGTCCTCGACGTTGCGGATGTTGAACTTGCGGTAGGCGCCCTTGATGAGGCCGTCGGGTCCGGCGACGATCATGCCGCCGACCGAGTTCGTCCCGCCGGTGTGCGAGTTGTCGTAGACCTCAACCCGCTGAGGCGACGCGTCCAGCCCGAACACCCGGGCCACCCCCTCGAGCAGACGGCGCTGCGACGCGCTCTCGGCCATCCGTCGGCCGAGTGCCTCGCGGGCGTTGGCGGTCGCGTGCTCGATCAGCTTGCGTTTTGAGCCCCGCTGCGGGACCAGCAGTTCGACCCGTCGGCCGGCGCGCGTCGAGAGCGCCTCCGCCATGAGCGCGGCCTCGGCGATCGGGTGCGAGAGAAGCACGAGGCGCGGCGGCGGCTTGTCATCGTAGAACTGCCCGAGGAACGCCGTCAGCAGGTCGCCGTCCTCGGTGTCCTTGTCGTGGCTTGGGAAATAGGCGCGGTTGCCGAAGTTGCTGCCGGCCCGGAAGAAGAACACCTGGATGCAACTGCTGCCGCCCTCGCTGTGCAGGGCGACGACGTCGGCTTCCTCGATGCCCTCGACGTTTATGTCCTGGTGCGCCTGAATTGCGGTCAGCGCCCGGATGCGGTTGCGGTAGATCGCCGCCGTCTCGAATTCCAGCGCGTCCGACGCCTCCTGCATGCGGGCCGCCAGTTCCTGCTGCACGTCGTGGCTGCGGCCGGTGAGGAAGCGTCGGGCGCCGTCGGCCAGCTCGGCGTAGCCGGGCTCGCTCACATACCCGACGCAGGGCGCGCTGCAGCGCTTGATCTGGTACTGCAGGCAGGGCCGGGTGCGCGACGCGAACACCGAGTCGCTGCAGTTCCGCAGCAGAAACGCCCGTTGCAGCGCCGTGATGGTGCGGTTGACGGCGCCCGCCGAGGCGAACGGGCCGAAGTAGTGGCCCTTGCGCGTCCGGGCGCCGCGGTGCTTGACGATCTGCGGGTAGGCGTGGTCTCCGGTCACCAGGATATGCGGAAACGACTTGTCGTCGCGCAGGAGCACGTTGTAGCGCGGCTTGAGGCGCTTGATGAGGTTGCTCTCCAGGAGCAGCGCCTCGACCTCGGTGTGGGTGGTGACCACCTCCATCCGGGTGGTCTCGCTTACCATCCGGAAAATCCGGTGCGGCAGCTTGGCCGGATGGGTGTAGGTCACCACCCGTCGCTTGAGGCTTCGAGCCTTGCCGACATAGAGGACGTCGCCGTCCTCGTCGAGCATGCGGTAGACCCCGGGGCCCGCCGGCATGGTCCGGAGCTGCTCGCGGATCACCGACACGCCTCGCTCGATGTCCGGCGCAGTCCGACGGCGTCGGCGGGCACGCTCGGTTCCGGTCGGGGGGTCGGCGAAGGCGCTGTCGTTCATCGTCTCGTGATGGGCACGGGCCCGCTCGACGTCAAGCGCCCTGTATCCGGATGCCCCGACGAGATAATCCACGGGATCTGGGGAGAACCGTGTGGATAACCTCTGCACCTGGGCGCCCATGCCTAGGACTCCATGGGGATTCATCGCATTGCCTAAAAATTCGGCAATACTTTCTAAGCTATTGAAAATAAACGAATGAACTACCGGCTAATGTTAAGATCCCTTTACAATCAGATATTTCCTTGACAGATGCGTTACCGTCCCGAGCGGTCGCCGCCGGTGTGAACAACTTGAGCCAACCATCCCGATTCGTGCTCAATCGCTCGCCATAAGCCTTGATCATCGCCAGCGCGGGATGGTCCGACCGGGCGGCTGCGGCGGTCAGTCGCGTGGCGTCGACTCCGACGGCGGCGCCCACCACAGATGCTGCCCGCCGTCGACGGCGATCATCTGCCCGGTCACCGAACGGGCCTCGGCGAGGAACGCGACCGCCTCGGCGACCTCGGCGGGGTCGGCGGCGCGACGCATCGGCACGCTGGCAGCCTGAGCCTCGAAGTCGGCCGGGTCCTGGCGGGAGTTCGCAAGCGTGGGGCCGGGACCGACGCCGCACACGCGGATGCGCGGCGCCAAGTCGAGCGCGAGCGTTCGGGTCAGGTTCCAGAGCGCCAGCTTGGTGACGGTGTAGGACAGGAAGTCTTCCGTCGGGTTCCAGACCCGCTGATCCAGAACGTTCACGATCACCCCATCGTTGCCGGGCGGCAGGCTCGCCGCGAAGCGCTGCATGAGAATGACGGGTGCGCGGAGATTCACCGCCATGTGGCCGTTCCAGCTGTCGCGGGTCACCGTCGCCAGCCGATCCGCTTCGAACAGCGAGGCGTTGTTGACCAGCAGCCCGATCGGGCCGAGCGCGTCGCAGGCTCGGTCCAACAGGGTCTCGACCTGATCCTCGCGGGCCAGGTCAGCCTCGAGAGTCGCCGCCGACACTCCGCCGCTACGGATCTCGCGGGCCGTGGCCTCAGCCTGCTCTCGGGAGTCGCCATAGTGGACGGCGACGTTCCAGCCTGCCGCCGCCAGACGCAGCGCGATCGCACGCCCTACCCGGCGCGCGCCGCCGGTGACCAGGGCGGTGCGGGGTACGGCATCTGGGCGGCGCTGCGTCATCTGGATACCGTGACCGTCTCCATCGCCGCGTCAACCCTTGGCGTGCGGTGGCGATCAAAAGGACGCGATGTCGAAGGCGTTGGCCCAGGCGCCGGCTGGTAGAAACTGGTTGGTGATGAACATCGCGTAAGCCAGGAAGAATACCACCGCCCACGGACGGTTGAAGGCCGGAAGCCGGATCGCCAGCGCGACGAACGCGACCGTGACGGCCGCCATGACCCAGAGATCGGCAGACATGATTTCCGCCGGTATGGGCAGCGGGTCCACCAGCGCGACCACGCCGAGAATTCCCAGGGTGTTGAAGATGTTGGAGCCGATGATGTTGCCGAGCGCGACATCCGAATGGCGACGTATGGCGGCGACGACGGTGGTCGCAAGCTCTGGAAGCGAGGTTCCGACCGCGACAACGGTGATGCCGATCACGGTCTCGGAGATCCCGGCGACCCGGGCCACCACGATCGCTCCGTCGACCAGCAGCCGGGCCCCCAGCAGGACCGCCACCAAGCCGCCCACGGTGTAGGCGACGCTGCGCCAAAGGCTGGTGGGGACCTGGTCGAACTCGGCGGCTTCCCGGGCGTGCAGGCCCTCGGCGCCGGCCAGGCGCTCCTCGCGATAGCAATACAGCAGGTAACCGACCAGCAGGGTGAGCATCATCACCGCGTGCCAGCGCTCGATGACTCCGTGGATGCCGGCGGCCACGAACAGCACGGTGGCGATAATCAAAACCAGCCCGTCTCGGCGCATCGGCGTCCCGCGGCACACGAACGGGGTCACCACCCCGACGGTCCCGATCATCAGCAGTATGTTGGCAATGTTGGAGCCGACGACCTTGCCGATCGCGATGCCCGGCGATCCCTCGAGCGACGCCTTCAGACTGACGAACAGTTCGGGCGCGGAGGTTCCGAAGGCGATCACCGTCAGACCGATCACGTGGGGACTGATCCGCGCCCGCCGGGCCAGGGCGACGGCGCCGCGGATCATGATCTCGGCGCCAAGCAGAAGCAGCACGAGTCCCACGAAGATCCAGGCCGCCGAGATCATGATGGAGGCGCCTGATCCAGAATGCCCAACGCCATTTGCGGCAACTTTCGCTTATTCGCGGCCTGC
>CAYNFA010000386.1:0-4667 GCA_964396345.1 uncultured Thalassobaculum sp. | reverse complement strand
GCGGCCCAGCCCAAGCTGCCGCTGCTGTCCGATCAGCGCGCCGTCAAGACCGCCGAGAAGCCCAGATCCGTTGCCGGCCCGCAGACGCGCTACATGGCCCTGACGGTGGGCGACCGCCTCCTCGCGGTCGATTCCAGCCTGGTCGAGCGGGCCGTCGACGACGCCAGCGTCGCCATGCTGCCGAGACGCCCCGGCGTCCGCCTGGAGTCGGTGATCGAAGTCAGCGGTAACGTGCTGCCGGTGCTGCGGCTCTCCGCCGACGGGCACGCGCAGCAGACGATCTATGTCATCGTCGGATTCTATGGCCAGAAATGGGCGATCGCCACGGAGCGTGTCCTGGGTATCGTGACCAATGAGAGCCCGCCGCGGTCGGCCGGCGAGGAGGGGCAGGAGCGGGTGATCGCCAGCAAGGGGAATTTCCACGAGGTGATCGACTTGAAGGGGCTGATCGCCGCCCAGGTTCCCGACTTCGTTCGGCCGGACGGCACGAGAGCCTGAAGGTCATGGACGGGCGCGACAACGATGCGGCGGATGAGCTTTGGGAACTCTTCGAGCAGGAGAGCGAAGACTATCTGGCGCAGCTCGAGGAATCGCTCTCCGGAACCGCGGCGGACCTCTTGGATCCCCGGCGGATGGGAGCGCTGTTCCGGGCCGTCCATTCGTTCAAGGGCATCGCCGCGACACTCGGGCTGACCGGCCTGGAGGCGACGGCCCATCGCGCCGAAGATCTGCTCGACATGTTCCGCAACGGCGAGGCGATGCCGGACGACGCGGCCCGCGACCTGTTGCTCCACGCCGCCGATTCGCTCTCGTCGCTGCGCGAGGCATGCCTCGCGCAGCGCTCCGACATCGCTGCCGACGGCGCGCTCCTGGCGCAGTTCGCGCAGACGAAGCTCCGCCTGAAAGGCGGCGGCGCGCCGTCGGTGGTTGCCCCTGTGACCAGGGAAGAGCCGATCGAGGAAGAGCCGGAGGATGAAGGGCCGGAGGATGAAGACGATTTCTCCAGCGCCTTCGAGGCGCCCGACGACGGCTTCGACCCGCCGCCGCCGCCGGACGAGCCGGACGAGCCGGACGAGCCAGTGGCAGCCGTCGGGCCGAACCGGATGATCCTGCAGGTTTCGAGAGCCCGGGCCGATCCTTCGGAAACGGAATTTCAGGCCGAGGCCGTCGGCCCGTTCGACGCCGTGGTGTCGGCGGAGCTGGGGCATCTGGCCGAGGCCCTGGAGAACCCGGCGCTCGACGCGGTTGATGCCCAGGAGATCGTCGGGTCGATCCTGCAAATCCGCGAAGCCGCGAACGAGGCGGGCTATCTCGGGATCGCCGCCGTCCTGGACGAGATCCAGGAGGTGTTGCGGGACGCCGGCCGTCTGGACCGGACCGCGTTGACGCGCTGGCTCTGCATCTTCGTGCATCAGCTTCGGGTGCTGTCGGAACTCGCCGATGCCGGCCTGTCCATGGAGAACGTGGAGGATTCCCTGTCCCCGCACATCTCGCGGGAGGCGCGCGGGGTGATCGACCGGCTCTGGGTGAACGACGGGCTGCCGAAGGATTGGGAACTGGTCGGCATCCTGGCTCGGGCACTCGGGGTGCACCGGCTGTCCGCGCTGGCGCGGCTCACCAGCGAATTGACCGCACTCGACGACTGGCAGGCGCGCGCTGAGGCACTGGAAACCGTCGCGGAGATCCGCCGCGAGACCCAGGTGATTGCGATCGAGGGCCTCGACGTCTCGTCGCTGGATGTCCGGCACGATGTCTACGACCGGCTCCGCGAACGCATGGCGATGCTGTTGACCAACGCCGACGCCGCCGTGGGCGAACTGCGGCAGACGCTGGGCGACGACATCTTCAACAGCCTCTCGCCGGCGGCGCGCGCCGAGATCGTGGAGTACCTGCGGATGCCGGGCGCCATGCTGCTCGAGGTGCAGGCGCTGATGCCGGAGGACAGCCCGGCCGCGCAGGAGGTCATGGGGCGTCTCAGCGGCGAGCGCCTGATCTCCAACCGGGTTCTGGTGGATGTCGACCCCGACCTGTACCAGTTCCTGATCGGCGTCACCGGCCGACCGGAGCCGTTGATCAGGGCGCTGCAATCCATCAATGGCGCGGCCGCGGTGCTGCAGTCCTGGGCCGTGCTGGCCGGCGCGAGCGCCGAGGCGGACCAGCCGGCGCCGGTCAATGCCAAGTCGGCCAATGCCAAGTCGGCCACTGCCAAGTCGGCCACTGCCAAGCCGGTCACTGCCAAGCCGGTCACTGCCAAGCCGGTCACTGCCACGCCGGTCACTGCCACGCCGGTCACTGCCACGCCGGCGCGGGCCCGGCGGGCGACCGCCGGCAAGGCCAAGGCGGCGCCACCAGTCGACCGCCCGAAACTCCGGGACGAGCCGGCAACGGCCCTTGCGGTGGAACTGCCGCGGCCGGCGCCGGCGCCGGTGGCCGTTCTTCCGCCCGCCGTTCGGGCGGCGTCGACCGATCTGGTGCCGGCGCGACCGGAGCCCGAGGCCAGGCCGGTGGCGGACTGGAAAGAGCCGGCGGTCGGGAAGTCGGGCGGCAGCGGTTCGCTGCGGGTGTCGTCGGATCTGGTCGACAGCTACCTCGATTCCGTCGCGGAGCTGCGGCTTTGCCTGTCGCGTCTTGAACAGGGGATGGCGGAGGCCGGGTTCCCCAGCACCACGGCGGAGCTGCGTTCGGCGGCGGCGCAGACCGGCACCCGGACCGCCGAGCGGCTGCGGGCGGCGGCGCAGCGGATCGACAACGCCGGCAAGGTGATCGCCAGTCAGATCGCCCGGGCCGAAACCACCTTGCGCATGCTGCACGGCGTGACCCTGGATCTCCGGGTCGTCCCGATCAGCATGGTGCTCGGCCGGATGCCGAGGCTGGTGCGCGATCTGGCCCGGGGCCTGGGCAAGCAGGTGACGCTGGAGATCGACGACGGCGACATCCGGATCGACAAGTCCATGGTCGATGCCTTGACGGAGCCGCTGGTCCACATGCTTCGAAACGCCATGGACCATGGCATCGAGCCGCCTGACCAGCGGGTAGCCCTCGGCAAACCCGACAAGGCGACCATCACCCTGAAGGCGACGCAGAACGGCAATGTTGCGCGGATCATGATCGCCGATGACGGGCGTGGACTGAACACCGCCGCGATCCGAGCCAAGGCGGTGGAGCGCGGCCTGATCTCGGACCAGGATGCCGCCCGAATGTCCGATCGCGAACTTCAGCGGCAGATCTTCGCGCCGGGATTCTCGACCGCCGCCGCCATCACCGAGACATCCGGACGCGGCGTCGGCATGGATGTGGTCCTGGTCACTATCCGCCGGCTGGGTGGGTCGATCGACATCGAGAGCGTCGAGGGCGAAGGCACCATCTTCACGCTGAACTTCCCGGTCTCCGCCGCGCTGCAGCGCATCGTCGTAGTAACCGATGGCGAGCGCGACCTGGGTCTGCCCGAGCGCGCCGTCATCGAGGTCATCGAGGTCGAGAAGAAGGCGATTCAGACGGTCGGCGAGATGGCCGGCATCCAGCATCGCGATGGATTCCTGCCGGTGCGCGCCATCGAAACCATGCTCGGCTGGGAGACGCCGGCGGCGAACGCGAAACAGACGGTGTTTCCGGTCGTCATCATCGGCACGGCCGAGCGGCGCGTCGGCGTGGCGGTGGCGCGGATCAAACGCCGGCAGGAAGTGTTCATGAAGGAACTGCACCCGGCGCTGAGTTCGATCGACGTCCTTGCCGGAGCGACCGTCATGGGCGAGGGCCAGCCGCTGCTGGTGCTCGATCCGGACACGCTGATCGCCATCGCCGGAGCGTGAGGCTTTGCGGCCGGCCGGGATGGCTCATTTCTTCAAGGTCGGCGTCAGGCCGGAAATCCATCCCGCGATCCGGGTCAGCGCCAGGATGCTGTCGGCAGCGCCGATCTCCTGTGCCGCCTTCGGCATCCCGTAGACGGTCGATGTCGCCTCGTCTTGGGCGGCGGTCCTGGCACCGGCCCGCCGCATGGCCAGAAGCCCGTCGGCGCCGTCGCGTCCCATGCCGGTCAGCAGGACGCCGATGGCGCGGCGCCCGAGTTCCTCGGACGCCGACTTCATCAACACGTCGACCGCCGGACTGTGGCCGCCGATTCGCTCGCTTTCACCGAGCTGGATCCAGATCCCCTTCGCGTCCTTGCGAACGCGAAGCTGGCGACCGCCCGGCGCCACCACCGCCAGCCCCGGGCGGAGGGCAGTGTTGTCCCGGGCCAGTTCCACATCGATGACGCAGGACCGGTCCAGGCGCTCCGCGAAGTCACCGACATAGGCCTCGGGCATGTGCTGGACGATGGCGACCGGCGGCGAATCCGTGGGCAACCCCGAGAGAACCGCCAGCACGGCGTCGGTGCCGCCGGTGGACGCACCGATGCAGACGACCGGCCCGAGATAGGGCGTACCGGGCGGCACGCCCGGGACGACGGCGGAGACCCGATGCCCGTAAGCCGGCTTACTCCCGACAGCCACGACGGTCGGCGGCGGCGCAGCGCGGGCGCTCAGCAGTCGGGCCTGTTTCAGCGCCGCTCCCAGACGGGGCGCCGCCTGGAACAGTTCGTCGCGGATATTCAGCTCCGGTATCGGCACGCAGAGCTGCGACGGGATCTTCAGGCGGCCGGCGATCGCACGTCCGGCGTCCGCGGTCCC
>CAYNFA010000385.1:0-4674 GCA_964396345.1 uncultured Thalassobaculum sp. | reverse complement strand
GGCGTCGCTCTCTGCTTCGGACGGATCACGAAGCACGTAACCACGGCCCCAGACCGTCTCGATGTAGTTGTCGCCCTGGGTGGCCGAGGAGAGCTTTTTGCGGAGCTTGCAGATGAACACGTCGATGATCTTGAGCTCGGGCTCATCCATGCCGTTATAGAGATGATTGAGGAACATCTCCTTGGTCAGCGTGGTCCCCTTGCGCAGCGACAGCAGTTCAAGGATGCCGTACTCCTTGCCGGTCAGGTGGATGGGCTGGCCGTTGACCTCTACCGACCGAGTGTCCAGGTTCACCATCAGCTTGCCGGTCCGGATAACCGAATCGGAATGCCCCTTGGAGCGGCGCACGATCGCCTGGATTCGGGCGACGAGCTCACGCCGGTCGAACGGCTTGGTCACGTAGTCATCGGCGCCAAAGCCCAGGCCCTTGATCTTGGCGTCCAATTCGGCGAGGCCCGACAGGATCAGGATCGGGGTCCTCACCCGCGCCTGGCGGAGACGGCGCAGAACCTCGTAGCCGTCCATGTCAGGGAGCATGATATCGAGCAGGATCAGATCGTAGTCGTACAACTGCCCGATCTCGAGGCCGTCTTCGCCCTGGTCGGTCAGGTCGACGACCCAGTTCTCCGCCTTGAGCATCAGCTCAATGGAGCGGGCGGTCGAAGCGTCGTCTTCGACGAGAAGGATGCGCATGGCCGGATCCCCCAGGGGAACGAGTTCTTCTACACTCTATGCCCGAGTGTTTAAAAGAAAGGTTAACGCGGTCCGGCCAATTCGTTAAGGCCGTCCACCCGTGGTACCCTGACCCCGGTTCTGGATCAATGGAGAGCGCCGTGGCCACTCTGCTGCGTCACCTCGCGGGCGACATCGATAAAGTGCCGGAGTTTCGCCTCTACGGCCGGGTGACGGCGGTGCTGGGCATGATGGTCGAGATCGGCGGGGTGGAGCGGGCGCTGTCGATCGGCGACCGCTGCTTCGTTCAGGCACGCGCCGGCCGCATGGTTACCTGCGAAGTCGTGGGCTTCCGCGACGGCCGTGCCTTGGCCATGCCGTTCGGTCCGCTCGAGGGCGTCGGCATCGGCTCACGCGCGCAGATCTCCGACGCCGAGCCGGTGGTCTACCCCGATGATGGTTGGCTCGGCCGGGTCGTCGACGCCATGGGCGAGGCCATGGACGGAAAGGGGCCGTTGCCGGAGGGCTCGATCGGCTACAGCCTGCGGGCCTCGCCGCCGCCCGCCCACAAGCGCAACCGGGTCGGCGAGAAGCTGGATGTCGGCGTTCGGGCGATCAACCAGTTCCTGTCGATCTGCCGGGGGCAGCGCATGGGCATCTTTGCCGGCTCGGGTGTCGGCAAGTCGGTGCTCATGGCCATGCTGGCGCGATTCGCCAGCGCCGACGTCTTCGTCATCGGCCTGATCGGCGAGCGCGGGCGCGAAGTGCAGGAGTTCATCCAGGACTACCTCGGGTACGAGGGCATGCGCCGTAGCGTGGTGGTGGTGGCAACTTCCGACGAGAGCCCGCTGATGCGACGCCAGGCGGCCTACCTGACGCTGGCAGTGGCCGAGCGCTTCCGAGACCAGGGGCGGCAGGTGCTGTGCATGATGGACTCGGTCACCCGCTTCGCCATGGCGCAGCGGGAGATCGGGCTCGCGACCGGTGAGCCGCCGGCCTCCAAAGGCTACACGCCGACCGTGTTCGCCGAGTTGCCGCGGCTGCTCGAGCGCGCCGGCCCAGGTGTCGCCGAGGGTTCGATCACCGGCCTGTTCAGCGTGCTGGTGGAGGGTGACGACCATAACGAGCCGATCGCCGACGCCGTTCGCGGCATCCTGGACGGCCACATCGTGCTGGAACGCGCCATCGCCGACCGCGGGCGCTACCCGTCGATCAACATCCTGCGCTCGGTGTCGCGGATGATGCCTGGCTGCAACACCGAAGACGAGAACGTCCTGGTGCGGCGCGCCCGAACGCTGATGGCGACCTACGAGGACATGGCCGACATGATCCGTCTCGGCGCTTACCGGCGCGGCAGCGATCCGCAGGTGGACGAGTCGATCAAGTACCACGATGCGCTCGAGGCGTTCCTGTCGCAGGACAAGGACGATCAGGCCGACCTCCAGGACGGCTACGATCGTCTCGCCGAAATTCTCGACGGCGACGGAACGGTCGGGTGACCAGCTAGCCGATGCGCCCTTTCGACACCTTGATCCGGCTGTCGGAGCAGGCTCTGGACGAGAAGCGCAAGGCGCTCTCGGAGTTGGAGGCTGGTCTGGAGCGGGCGCGCGCCGGAAGGGCCGCACTGGAGGAGGAACTCGAGCGGGAAAAGACGGCGGCGGCGGCCTCCGTCGAGGGCGGCCGCACCTATGGTGCCTACGCCCAGCAGATGATTGTCCGGCGGCGCCAGGCGGACTGGCTGATCACCCAGACCGACGCAGCCGTCGAGGCGGCGCGCGAGGAGGTCCGCACTGCTTTCGCCGAGCTCAAGCGCTACCAGATCACCCATGACGCCCGCCTTGCCAAGCTGGCCGCCGAGCAGGCCCGCAAGGACCAGGCGGCAATGGACGAGATCGCCCAGAACCTGGACCGGCGCAAAGGCGAGCGGCTCTGACGGCGCGTGTCAGGCCTCGATCAACTCCGCGAGTCGGGTGATCACTCGGTCCGGCCAGGCAACGGTCCCGGCCGGCAGCCCGTTGCCGACCGGGTCGCGCCAGATCGCGTGGAAGCCGAGGCGTTGCGGCACGACGACCTCCCAGTCGATGTTGTCGCCGACGATCCAGGTCTCGGCGGGGGTCGTGCCGAGCATCTCGAGTGCGTGGGCGTAGGCGCGTTCCTCAGGCTTCCCGAACCCCATCTCGCCCTCGACCTGGACGTGGACGAAGTGCCGGGCGAGGTCGAAGCGGACGATTTTGGCACGCTGCTCCTGGGCGCTGCCGTTGGTGATCAGCCCGAGCCGGACGCCGCGCTCGGCCAGGGCGACGAGGGTGTCGACGGCGTCGGGGTACAGGGCGGTCTCGGCCGTCCGAATGACGGTAAAGTGGTCCGACAGGCGCTCGACGAGGTCGGGGTCGGCGACGCCGATCTCGGACAACCCGCGGGTCAAGATGGTCCGCCGGGCGAGGCGGATGTCGAGTCGTCCCACCCGGTGACGGATCGGGTCCGACCAGTACCAGCGCGCCGCCCCGTGGATCGTCTCGGCGGCATAGGCTGCATCCAGGTCGCCCGGGCGCCCGGGCAGGGAGTCGATAGCCCGATGCCAGGCCTCGCGCGGGTGCCGCGAGGCGGTAATGAGGGTGTCGTCCAGGTCGAAGAGGATGGCCGGCGGCAGCTTGGCGGGGGACAGCATCGGACCACTCGGGTTTTCAGACGGTGACCGTGGTTGTATCGCCTGCCGTTGCCGCGTCCAAGTCGACAGGCAGCGGCGGCATTACCGGAGAGGCCCTGAACGTGAGGCGGCCGACGATCCCGGTGCGCTCCAGGGTTCCGTCGAACAGCGCCTTGATGTCCTGGCGCATGACCGCGGGCAGCGGCGTGACGGTGCGGATCATCAGGTCGAGGAGTTCGCTGCGCACCAGTCCGTCGAGCCGGAATGGACCGATGCTGGTCAGGTCCAGGTCGACCAGGAACGCCGTGCCGGGTTTGCCGCTGCGGCCGTCGCGATCGTCGCGGCGCTCGTGCCGGGTCAGCAGGCGGATCGGGCGGCGCTCGTCCCAAGCGACCGGGATCAGAAAGCTGCGCCAGCCGTTCTCGGACGGCTCGGCGGCGCGCTGAAGGGTCTGGAAATCCTCGGACAGGGCGTCCAGCAGGCTGCCGCGACCGGCCAATTCGAGCGCCTGCACCGCGGCTCGGCCCAGCCATGCCCGGACATCGCCACCACGCAGGGCCGACATGAAGAACAGCAGGGACGCGGTCAGCTGGGGCCCCGGGCGGGGCATCGCTTCGACGAGTTGCCGGGCGCCCGCGGCACCGACCTGTTCCTCCAGCGCGCGCAGGGCCGATTCCAAGGCCGGCCATTCCCGAGCCAGCACCGGCAGTGGTGCCGACCGGTCCGGCGCCGAGCCCGAGCGCGACGCCAGGATGTCGAGCGCGATCGGTGTGCCGAGACGCAAATCGGCGCGGGCATCGAGGGCCAGGAAGCCGACCGGCGACTGCACCACCGGGCGTCCCGCGGACGTCAGCCCGGCGATCTGCCCGGCGATACGCGACGGAGCGGCCGAGCCGGGCGATCCGTCGGGCCGCTGCAACCCGGTGATCGCACGGGGCGCGCCGTCGGGCCGGGCAGCAGCCTCAGCGATGGCGGCGATGCGCACGGTCAGCACCGCGCCGTGCGGCAGCATCGTTC
Organism: uncultured Thalassobaculum sp.; assembly: GCA_964396345.1. Classification (GTDB taxonomy): domain Bacteria; phylum Pseudomonadota; class Alphaproteobacteria; order Thalassobaculales; family Thalassobaculaceae; genus Thalassobaculum_A. The sequence goes on along the minus strand of CAYNFA010000385.1, from coordinate 338 downwards.
GCCCGGCGCCGCCGCCTGCGGTTTCGGCGGCGGCAGCGGTTGCCGGTTGCGCTGGTGCGGCGTTCGACGCGCTGGCGCTCGGCGCCGGTGACGGCAGCGCAACCGATGGCGCCGGGATCGAGCTCACTCCAGCGGTCGCCCCGGCCAGCTGTGGGGATGCCATCGATGGGGACGACCCGGGCTGGGGCGCCGCGACGACAGGACCGGCAGGCGCGGTCGGAGCGGCGGCGGCAGGGCTTGGACTGGCTGCTGGACTGGCGGCAGTCGTCGCCACCGCCGCCGCTGCGGATGGCAGCCCGGGTCCGGCGGGGGTCGGTGGGGCGAGGGGCATCGCCTGG
>CAYNFA010000384.1:0-4674 GCA_964396345.1 uncultured Thalassobaculum sp. | reverse complement strand
TCTCCAGCCCGCCGGCGAACGCCGCCCCGTTGACCGCCGCCAGGATCGGCACCGGGCAATCCATCTGGGCGCGCACCATCTGCTCGAACAACGCGTGCTGGCGGCGCCAGTCGTCGTCGCTCATGCCGTTGCGCTCCTTGAGGTCGCCGCCGGCGCAGAACGCCTTGTCGCCGCGCCCGGTCAGGATCACGCAGCGCGCGGCACCTGCGTCGCGGTACAGCTCGGTCCACAGATCGCGCAGGTCGAAGCCCATCTGGGTGTTGAGGGCGTTGCGGACGTCCGGCCGGTCCAGGGTCACCACCAGGACGTGCTCGTCCACGGTCTCCAGGGTCAGGGTCTCGAAATCACGGGTCTGCACGTCGGTCTCCTCTCGGAAGCTGTGATGTGCCCTTGGCGGCCCGGCGCTGCGCCCGCACCCCTCGGGGTGACAGAATAACCACAGCGTGAGCCGCCGTCCCCGGCGCTCGAGCATGTTTCCCCGGCAGGTCCGGGCCGGTTCATTCTCACGCCCCGAGGCGCCGGCCTCGCAGCGGCTGGCCTCGACGCTCTTTCATCCCGAGGAGCCCTGGCCGCGAAGGATGCAGCCGCTGCCGGCCCGCAGGGCGGCCTCCGCCTCGTCCACCAGGCGCCGGACCAGCTCGCCGGCCGGCGCCACGTCGCGGATCAGGTCGGCGGCCTCGCCGATCACCACCGCCGCCTCCTCGGTGTCGCCCACCGCGACCGCCCGGGCGTAATCCGCCCTGACCGCCTCGATGGCGTCGTCCAGGGCGGCCTCGCTGCCGTGCCAGCGGTCGGTGAAGCGGTTGCGCAGGGTGCGCAGGCGGAAAGGCGCCGGCCACGCGAAGCCGCGCACCCGGTCGTAGACGCTGGACTGGATGGTGTGGTCGCCGGACGCCGCCGCCGCCCTGTCCTTGGCCTGCGGCGAGGCCTGGGCTTCCCGCGAGGCGTAGAAGCGCGAGCCGACCAGCACGCCGGCCGCCCCCAGCGCCAGCGCCGCCGCCAGGCCGCGGCCGTCGCCGACGCCGCCGGCCGCCACCACCGGCAGCGGGCCGACCGCGTCGACCACCGCCGGGACCAGCGCGAAGGTGCCGCGACCGGCGCCGTGGCCGCCGGCGTCGGCGCCCTGGGCGACGATCACGTCGGCGCCGGCCTCGGCCGCCCGGCGCGCGTCGGCGACGCTCTGCACCTGGCAGATCGCCACCGCACCGGCGGCGCGGATCCGCTCGAGGTAGGGGGCCGGGTCGCCGAACGACAGCATCACCGCCGCCGGGCGGTGCGCCAGCGCCGCGTCGAGGGCGCTCGGGGCCGCCTCCAGCCGCCAGGTGATGAAGCCGATGCCGACCCGGGCGTTGCCGGCCGCCGCCCACTCGCGCTCGATCCAGTCGGGGTCGATGTAGCCGCCGCCGATCAAGCCGAGCCCGCCGGCCTGCGACACCGCGCCGGCCAGCGCGCCGCCGGCGACGCCGGCCATCGGCGCGCTCAGGATCGGGTGCTCGATCCCGAGCAGCGTCGTCAGCGGGGTGCGCAGCGCCATGGCGGGTCCCTTCGGTCGATCCGGGGCGACCTTAGCATGGCGGCCGAGCGGGCCAAGATCCGAGCCCGCCAGTGAAACGGCCCGGCCTTCTGCAGCCGGGGCGCCCTTGATGCCGGTCACCCGGTCGCCTCGCTCAACGCCTCCTGCACCAACGACGGCCGCTTCTCGATCAGCGCGAGCAGCACGCGCGCCGGGCCTTCGGGCCGGCGACGGCCCTGCTCCCAGCCGCGCAGGGTGCCGACCGCGACGCCGATGCTGCGCGCGAAGGCCGTCTGCGACAGCCCCGTCCGGGCGCGGATCGCCGCGACGTCGGGCTCGGGGACGCGGAGCTTCTCGTTCTTGCCGAAGACCGACAGCCGGAGACGCATACGTCTCGGGCGCGGCGCGGCGCCCAGTCAGACGGGCGCTTCCGGGAACAGCCGGATCGCGCCGGCCGAAGGGTTCTGGGCGCGTTACCCGGCGGCCTGAGGCCCGCCCTCGCCCCCCGGCCCCGACTCCACCCCGAACACCGCCTCGGTGTCGGCACCGAGCGCCGGCGGGCCCGAGCGCTGCGCCGGGCGGACGCCGTCGAAGGCGAGCGGCAGGCCGACCAGTTCCCAGCCGTCCGGCGTGGTCTCGACGATGCCGAGCGCCCGGGTCTGGGGGTGGGCGACCACCTCGCTGACGCTCTGCAGCGGTGCCGAGGGCACGCCGGCGGCATCCAGGCCGGCCTGCCAGTGGGCGCGCGGCCGGGTCCGGGTCACCGCCTCGATCATCGACACCAGGGTCTCGAGGTTCTCCCAGCGCCGCTCGTTGCTGACGAACCGCTTGTCGGTCGCCCAGTCCGGGTGCCCGAGCACGCCCGCCACCTTGGCGAACAGCCGGTCGCTGGGGGCGGCGATGATCAAATGGCCGTCCTCGCAGGCGAAGGCCTGGTAGACCGACATGCCGGGCGAGCGGGTGCCCGGCCGACGCGGGTCGCGCCCGGAGGCGAGGAAGCCCGAGACGTGGTAGGTCATCCACCCGAGCGCGGTCTCGTACAGCGACACGTCGATGCGCCCGCCCTGGCCGGTGGCGTCGCGACGGCGCAGCGCCGCCAGCACGCCGATCACCGCCCACATGCCGGTGCCCATGTCGATCAGCGAGGTGCCGACCCGGACCGGGTCGGCGCCCTCGTGGCCGGTCACACTCATGATGCCGCCGAACGCCTGCATCAGCGGATCGTACCCCGGCTTGTCGGCGAGCGGCCCGTGACGGCCGAAGGCCCCGCTGTCGCAGTAGATCAGCTTCGGATTGGCCGCCAGCATGGCCTCGGCGCCGATGCCGTAGCGGTCGGCGAGGCCAGGGCGCAGATTCTGCACCACCACGTCGGAGCGCCCGATCAGGGTGGCCAGCCGGGCGCGCTGGTCGGCGTCCTTGTAGTCGACGGTGACCGAGCGCTTGCCGGCGTTGAGCGCGGTGAAGATCGCCCCGAATCCCGGCCGGCGTTCCGGCGGGATCCAGGCGCGGGCGTCGTCGCCGCCGTCCGGCCGCTCGACCTTGACCACCTCGGCGCCGAGCGAGGCCAGCACCCAGCAGGCATACGGCACGGCGACGCTGCCGCCGAGCTCGACGACGCGGATTCCCAGCAGCGGCGGTTCCTGGAGCGGCGGTTCCTGGAGCGGCGGGGCCTCGGTCATTCGGCGACGACCTCGTTCACCAGGACGCCGACGCCGCCGATCTCGATCTCGATGACGTCGCCCGGCTTCATCCAGACCTGCGGGTCGCGGCGCGAGCCGACGCCGCCCGGCGTTCCGGTCGCGATCACGTCGCCCGGCACCAGCTCGGTGAAGGTCGAGGCGTAGGCGATCAGCGCCGGGATCGGGAACAGCATGTCGGCGACGGTGGCGTGCTGCATGACGTTGCCGTTCAGCCGGGCCTCGACCGTCACCGCGTCGAGATCGGCGATTTCGTCGGGGGTCGCCATCCAGGGCCCGAAGCCGCCGGTGCCGACGAAGTTCTTGCCCGGCGTGAACTGGGTGGTGTGGCGCTGCCAGTCGCGCACGCTGCCGTCGTTGTAGGGCGCGTAGCCGGCGACGTGCTCGAAGGCGCGCTCGGCCGGGATGTGGCGCCCGGCCTTGCCGATGACGATGGCGAGCTCGGCCTCGTAGTCGAGCTGGTCGGACACCGCCGGCTTGATCATCGGCCGGCGGTGGCCGATTTGCGAGTTCGCGAACCGGGTGAAGAACGTCGGGTGGCCGCGCTCGGGGTGGCCGCCTTCCTTGCGGTGGTCGTCGTAGTTGAGGCCGACGCACAGGATCTTGTCGGGGTCCGGCAGCACCGGCAGCAGCTCGGTCGCCGCCACCGCCCGGTCGGCCGGCTTGCCGGCCAGCGCCCGGGCGACCTCGGCCAGCCCGTCGGCGGCCAGCGCCGCCTTCAGGCTCGGGAACACCCCGGTCGCGTCGACCAGGCCGGCGCCGTCGGCGGTGACCATTCCCCAGGCCGGGTTTCCGTCGACGAGATAGCTCGCGACCCGCATCACGCATCCTCCTGATCTGACTGTCGGCCGGAGACCCCCGGCGGCGACAGATTCGCGCCCGCCGCCCGGCGCGTCAACCGGCCGGAACGCCGCCGGGGCGCCGCCGGTCCGGGTAGGCGCGGCCGCCGGCCCGGGAAGATGCGAAAGAACATCATTCCGGGTGGAACGACCGGCGCGACCTGCAGTAAGGTGCGCGCGGGGGGCCGACGCGAGCGACGGCCTGCGAGGCTTGAATGGACGTTACCGATTACGAGCACCGTCGCCGGCGGTCCTCTCGCTCGACGTGGATACGGCCCGATCTGGCGCAGCGCGCCGACCAGTGCCGCAGCGATTCCGAGATACCGGCCGAGGCGCTGGCCACCCAGGCCCTGCGGGCGCTGGCCGAGGTCTGGCGGCGGGCCGCCGAGGGTGAGCGACAGGCCCCGCCGAGCCGCGAGACGTTCCACCCGACCGACGCCCTCGAGGCGGTCGGGCGCATGACGGTGCTGGACCGCGTGCCGCACCCGGCGGGACCGAATCAGGCGGGACCGAATCAGGCGGGACCGAATCAGGCGGGTACGAATCAGGCGGGCTTGGGGCACACCGGCGCGAATCAGACGGGCTCCGGGCACACCTGGAAATACCGGCTGGTCGGGACCGAGAT
>CAYNFA010000383.1:0-4675 GCA_964396345.1 uncultured Thalassobaculum sp. | reverse complement strand
ATCGCGCGGCTGGAGGCGCTGATCGGCCTCGGCGTGCTGGCGCAGAGCCAGGGCGACCTGGTTCCGACCGACTTCTTCGAGGCCCCCTCCGGCACCGAGCCGGCGATGGCGCGCGCCGCCGCCGGCCGGCTGGCCGCCGACTGGCGGGCGGTCACCACCGACCTCGCCGCCGCCGAGAGCGAGATCGCGCGGCTGACCGCGGCGCGCCGGAGCCTGTCGGCGCAGCGCGGCAAGCTGGCCGCGGTGGTGCCGATCCTGGCGGAGCGCGAGGTCAGCCTCGGCATCCTGCTGGAGAAGCAGCTGACCGCCCGCTCGGAGTATCTGGAGGTCAAGCGCCGGCTGGTCGAGGCCAGCCACGAGATCAACGTGACCGAGGCCGAGCTGGCGCGGGCGACGGCCGACATCGCCAAGGCCCGGGCCGACCGCGACGCGCGGCTGGCGCGCGCCGAGTCCGAGCGCGTCGGCGACCTGTCGCAGATCCGCGAGCAGACCGCCGCGGTGACCCAGGAACTGGTGAAGGCTGCCGACCGCGATGCCCGCCGAGTGGTGGTGGCGCCGGCCAAGCCTGCCCTCGCGAAGGCGGGGGGCATCGTGACGCAGCTGGGGGTGACCACGCTCGGCGGGGTGGTGAGTGCGGGCGAGGCGCTGATGCGGATCGTGCCGGAGGGCGACGCGCTGGAGGTGACGGCGACCATCCTGAACCGCGACATCGGCTTCGTGACCGAGGGGCAGGAGGCGGTGGTGAAGCTCGACGCGTTCAACTACCTGCGCTACGGCACCCTGCCCGGCGCGGTGGTCGGGCTGTCGGCCGACGCTGTCGACGCGACCGCGGCGGCTCGCGCCGGGGCGGGCGCGGGAGCGGCCGGTGCTGGCTCGCCGCCGGGCCAGAACCCGCAGGCGCCGCCGTCCTACACCGCCCGGATCGCGCTGACGTCCGACACCATCGCGGTCGATGGCCGGGCGGTGCGGCCGACCCCGGGGATGACGGTGACGGTCGATGTGCGGACCGGGGAGCGGCGGTTGATCGAGTTCGTGCTGCAGCCGGTGCTCCGGTATGCGGAAGAGGGGCTGAGGGAGCGGTGACAAACCCTCAAGTGTATGTATCTGCGAAAATGTATATTAGATGGGGTCTGAGCATCCGTAAAGTGTGGTTCGGCTTAACAGTATCCAAGATTACGAGGCGTCAGAATGAAAAATATGATCTTTATCATTATATCTGGAATTTTAATGCTCGGAATTATTCTTTATCTAAGCATTTCTACGTTGTCTAATAAAGAAACGGCTTGCAAAATGGCAAATGCGATATTTGTTCACGAAGCATATAGAGACCCATCGACAGACAAAGGGGAAAAATCGTGTAAGGTGATGATAAATAACTGCAAAGAAAACTACATTCCATCTGAGTGCCGATAGAATAAAATAGCTAATAGATAGAATGATGTAAAATCAATACATGAATTACGGTGACAGTGCATTCAATTCGCCCCTCGGCGCGTCGCCGAGACCGGAGCGTATACGCTGTCACTGCATGCAATCGCTGGGTCGTCCCGGGCCGCCGGGCTTGCGCCCGCATCCCGATGTCAGCGCACTCCCGGCCATGCTAGGCTTGACCCATGACCACGCTGCTGTTCACCCACGAGGCGTGCTTTGGCCACGATCCCGGCCGCATGCACCCCGAGCATCCGGCCCGGCTGAAATCGGTGCTGGTGGCGCTCGCCGAGCCCGAGTTCGCGACGCTGGAGCGGCGCGAGGCGCCGGAGGCGACGATCCAGCAGATCGCTCGGGTGCATCCCGAGGCGTATGTGCGCCGCATCCTGTCCCTGGTTCCGGCCGAGGGGCTGGCGGCGATCGACGGCGACACCTTCATGTCTCCCGGTACCGGCGACGCGGCCTTGCGGGCGGCGGGCGCCGCGATCGCGGCGGTCGACGCGGTGCTTGGCGGCGAGGCGCGCAACGCGTTCTGCGCCACCCGGCCGCCCGGCCATCACGCCGAACCGTCGCGGGCGATGGGGTTCTGCTTCTTCAACAACGTCGCCGTCGCGGCCGCCCACGCGCGGGCCGCCCACGGTCTGCGGCGGGTGGCGGTGGTGGATTTCGACGTGCACCACGGCAACGGGACGCAGGCGGCGTTCGAGTCGGACGGCAGCCTGTTCTACGCGTCGACCCATCAGGTGCCGCTGTACCCCGGTACCGGCGCGCCGGGCGAGCGCGGGGTCGGCAACATCCTGAACGTGCCGCTGCGCCCGATGTCGGGCGGGGCCGAGTTCCGCCACGCCATCGGCGAGGTGGTCGCGCCGGCGCTGATCGATTTCGATCCGGACCTGCTGATCATCTCCGCCGGCTTCGACGCGCATGTCGACGACCCGCTGGCGTCGGTGGCTCTGGAAACCGAGGATTTCGCCTGGGCGACCCGCGAGCTGATCCGGGTCGCCGACATGGTTTGCGGCGGGCGGGTGGTCTCGTGCCTCGAGGGAGGCTACGACCTTCACGCCCTCGGCGAGGCCTGTGCCGCCCACGTCAGGGAACTGATGGCGGCCTGATCGCGTCGGGCGTCCGCAACAAGGTCGCGGGCGCGCGCCGTGATCGCCGACTGCGAATGCCGGTACGGATGGCGACGCTCGAACGGATCGATGCGCTCGAAGTCGTAGCGGCTGGCTCCGAGGACGTAGAGCCGGCCAAGGGCATCGACGAACGGCAGCGACAATCGCTGCACGACGAATTGTGACCGCTCGGTCGAGCGCCCCAGCATGACGGCCGGCGTCGTGACGCAATACAGCCAGCGCCTCTGGCTCGCCCTGAAGCGGTCCGTCGACGATATCTTCGAGAGCGGCAGCCCCTTGGTGGTCTGGCCCCAGACATGCCGGATCTCTTCGCCGCACAACCGGCCGACGAAATCCTCCCGGTCGGCGGTCATCTCGTAGATCCACATGCGGGGCAGCAGCGTCGGGTGATCGAGGGGATCGAAGCCTGCCTTGTCAGGCGGATAGCCTTCCGAAGCGAGGCGCAGCCACGAGTCGAGCAGTTGCTCCATCTCCGGGTCACGGATCTCGGCCTTGAGCCGGCCGACCAGGGATGTTTCGGGAGCCGGCTTGAGAAAGCGGATCACGGTGCAACCTCCGCGCGTTCAGGGCGATACTCTCACCTGCCATTAGGGCGTTCAAGCGGCGGATTTGAGTTCTTGCGCGTGTGCCGCCCCGGGTACGAAGGCGCCTGCCGCCCTTGTCTCGCCATGGCGCGATGCTTAAACTCCCCGGCTCTTTCGGAGGAATGCCGTGACCATCGAAACCGCCGCCGGGGCTGCCCTGGTGACCGACCCGGAGACCTTGAGCTTCGAGGACGCGTTGCGCGAACTGGAGCGCATTGTCGAGACCCTGGAGCGTGGGCAGGGTTCGCTGGACGACGCCATCGCCGCGTACGAGCGCGGCGCCCGGCTTAAAAAGCATTGCCAGGCGAAGCTCGAGGAGGCCCGGCTGAAGGTCGAGAAGATCAAGCTCGACGAAAGCGGTCAGCCCGCCGGTACCGTCGGGCTCGACGGTTGAGCGGACCGGAGGCGACGATGGACGACCTGAAGGCCGCGATGGCGGAGTGCGCCGAGGATATCGAGCGCACGATGGATCTGCTGCTGCCGCAACCGGAAGGGGCGGAGGCCCGCCTGTATCAGGCCATGCGGCACTCCGCGCAGGCCGGCGGTAAACGGCTCAGGCCGTTCCTGGTGATGCAGTCGGCCCGCCAGTTCGGTGTCGACCGGCGCTGTGCCGCCCGGGTGGCGGCAGCGGTCGAGCTGATGCACACCTACTCGCTGATCCACGACGACCTGCCGGCGATGGACGACGCGGCCATGCGGCGCGGTCGGCCGAGCTGCCACGCCGAGTTCGACGAGGCGACCGCCATCCTGGCCGGCGACGCCCTGCAGGCGTTGGCGTTCGAGATCCTGGCGATGCCGGAGACCCACGCCGACCCGGCGGTGCGTGTCGAGCTGGTCCGGGAGCTCGCCCGCGCGGCGGGCGGGCGCGGCATGTGCGGCGGCCAGATGATCGACCTTCTGGCAGAGCGCGCCGAGCTCGACATCGGCGCCATTACGCGGCTGCAGCGCCTCAAGACCGGCGAGATGTTCGCGTTCTCGGCGGTGGCGGGCGCGATCCTCGGCAAGGGCCCGTACCGGGCCTACATGGCCCTGCACAACTACGCCCAGGAATTCGGCCTGGCGTTCCAGATCGTCGACGACCTGCTCGACGCCCAGGGCGATTCCGAATGGATCGGCAAGCCGACCGGCCGCGACGCCGAGGCCGGCAAGGCGACGTTCGTGTCTATACTCGGTGCCGAGCGGGCGCGCGCCCAGGCCGGGTTGCTGGTCGATCAGGCGATCCGGGCCCTCGACGTGTTCGATGAGAAAGCCGATCTACTGAGGGACGCCGCGCGCTTTGTTGTCGCGCGGACCAAGTGAAGGACCGGAAATGGCCGACCGCAGGACCCCTTTGCTCGACACGGTGCGCACTCCCGCCGATCTGAAAGGCATGGAGGCGGCCGATTTGAAGCAGGTCGCCGATGAGCTTCGGCGCGCGACCATCGACGCGGTGTCGGTGACCGGGGGGCACCTCGGCGCCGGGCTCGGGGTGGTGGAGCTGACGGTGGCTCTGCATCACGTGTTCGACACGCCGCGCGACAAACTGATCTG
>CAYNFA010000382.1:0-4685 GCA_964396345.1 uncultured Thalassobaculum sp. | reverse complement strand
GCCAGACGCTCCAGTTGCTTCGGGACCGGGGTATCGAGCCGGAAATCGTCGAGTATATGAAGCAACCGCCGTCCGCGGTGGTCCTCGATGGCCTGCTCCGAGCCATGGGGATGCAACCGCGCGACCTGATGCGGCGCAAGGAAGCGCCCTACGCGGCGCTCAACCTCGACGATCCCGGCATGATGCGCGGCGACCTGATCATGGCAATGATCGAGAACCCCGTCCTGATCGAGCGCCCGATCGTGGTCAACGGCGACAAGGTCGCTCTCGGCCGGCCGCCCGAGGCGGTTCTGGCGATCCTCTGAGAACTACTCCGCGGCCCGGATATTGGGGCGCGCGAAGCGTGCCTCCATCTCGCGCCGGACCTTGACGGCCTGGCTGGTCTCGTCGACCTCGACGTCGGCCCAGGCCAGCCGCTCTCCCAGCTTCACGTCGCGCTTGAGCTTCACGTTGTGCGCCAGGCCGAGCGGCAGGTAGCCGTGCTGGAGCGAGGCGTCAGCCGGGGTCTGCTTGCCCCAGACGCAAAATCCGCCCTCACCGTCCAGCGTCTCGCCGGCCTTCAGGTCGCGCTTGGCGGTCGCGACCACGTCGGAGAAGAACCCGATCGGGCTGCCGGTCGGCTCCTTCCGCAGCGCCACCGATGCCACCGACACACCGAGTTCCAGACCGATCAGGTGGGTCGGACGATACAGAGCGGCGTACCGGAACGAACTGTCGTGGAGCATCCTGTACTCCTCGAAGCAGTAGGTCGCGTAATCGGTCTCGGCCTCGACCACGACGTAGGTGCCGAACTGCAGGTGCACCGGCACGTCGGAGCCGTCTCGGTACAGCGACGAGACCACCTCGGTGGTGCCCGCGAACTCGACTTGGCCGCCGGCCGAGCGCGGCTTGCAGACTTCGGCCAGTTCGAGCCTGGACGATGGCGGGAAGTGCAACCCGTCGGATTGCGGCCGCAGGCCGGTGGCGTTGCAGACCGCCGTCATCTCGATGCCGGACTTGGTGCCGTCGATGAAGCTGTTGAACATCTTCGGGTTCAGCCGGCCACGCGTCACCAGATCCTCGTCGAAGCCGAAATTCTCCCACACGGTGTCAGGCGTCGACTGGTGATGGCGCGGCAGGTAGCGGGTACCCTTGCCGGCGCAGACCACCTTGAAGCCGATCGAGCGAGCCCAGTCGACGTGTTCGCAGATCAACGCCGGCTGGTCACCCCAGGCCAGGCTGTAGACTAGCCCGGCCGCTTCGGCCTTGGCGGCGAGAAGCGGCCCGGCCACCACGTCGGCCTCGACGTTGACCATGACGACGTGGCGGCCGTGCTCGATCGCCATCAGGCAGTGCTTGATCCCGACCGCCGGGTCGCCGGTGGCGTCGATCAGTACTTCAAGCCCGTCGGCTCGGATCAGTGCCTCGGAATCGTCGGTCACGAAGGTGGTGCCGTGCTCGAAGGCGTCGGCAAAGCCGGTGGCGGCGTACCGCTCGGGCTCCCAGCCGATGTGGCGCAGTTGGTCCTTGGCGCGAGCCGGATCGAGATCGGCGATACCGAGGATGTGGGTTCCCCTGGTGAGGCGCGCCTGCGACAGGTACATCGCCCCGAATTTGCCGGCACCGATGATCCCGACCCGCACCGGGTTTCCTTCGTCGGCTCGTTTGGCCAGCATGCGTGACAGATTCATCGGATCCAGTCCTCGGTATCCCAGTCCTCGGTATCTCGGTATCCCAGTCCTCGGTATCTACGTCAGTCTTCGGTCAGGCGGCGCGTCGTTCGTCGGCCGCAAGCTCCGAGAGACAGTCGTCGGACATCGGTCGGATCGGCGCGAAGTCGCGGTGAGCGATCCACTCGGCGCGCTTGAAGGCGCGGATGTGGTTCTCGACGTGACAAAGGCTCAGATAGACGATGGTACGCGGGAACGGGCTGATGTTCGGCGGGCTGGCGTGCACCAGATTGCCGTGGAACATGATGACCGATCCGGCCGGTCCGGTCGGCGCCACGCAGCCGCCCTCGTTCGCCAGCCGGCTGACCTCGTTGCGCGACAGCGTCCACAGCGGGTAGCTGGTGCTCTCCAGGTCGTGGCCCGCCTCCAGGGTGCCGGCGCGGTGGCTGCCCGGGATGAACATCAGCGGACCATTGACCGCCGATACATCGTCCAGGAACAGGGCAATGTTCATGGCCCGCGGCTCCGGCATCTCGTCGTCGCGATGCCAGGTGCCGAAATCCTGGTGCCACTGCCATACCTCGCCGTCGAACGCGGCTTTGGCGTTGATCTTGAACTGATGCATGTAGACCGAGCCGTCGAGCAGTTGCATGACCGGTTCGACCAACCGCGGATGCGCGCCGAGGCGCTTGAACCCCTCGTCGTAGGTGTGGGCAGCGAAAGCGGTCCGCGCGACGCCGGACTTCTCGCGCCACACCTCCTGGCGGTCCATTTTAAGGATCGCTTCGGCGCGGCGGCGCAGCATACCGACCTCGTCGGCGTCGAAGGCGCCCGGCAGGAACACGTATCCCTCCCGGTGAAACTGGTCGAGCTGGTCCTGGGCGAGTTTCATGGCGTTACCTTCCCTGGTTCGTGGATGGCGGCCGCCTTCGCGGCCTTGTCGATCAGTCGTTGCCTGGTCTCGACACCGGCGCGGGCGGCGTGATCGCGGGCCAACACCTCGGCGGTAGCCGGGTCACCGGCGCGAATGGCGTCGGCAATCGCCGCGTGCTCCAGCCAGATCCGTGTGGCCAACGTGCGGTCCGCCTTGACCACCGCCATGACGCGCCGGATCTGCGGCCGCTGGGCGTCCGAGACCTCGCACAAGACCGAATTCCCCGACAACGCGTTCACCGCCGCGTGGAACCGGAGGTCCCAGTCGACGGCGGCCGGGATGTCGCCGGAGGATTCGGCCAGCGCCCCCCGCGTCACGGCCTCGGCCATCGCGCCGTCATCGAGCCGCCGGTCACCCCCCACCCGATCAGCCGCCAAGCGCGCCGAAAGTCCCTCCAGGGCGGCTCTGACTTCGAACAACTGGTAAAGCTGTTCCGGGTCGATGGGCGCGACCACCAGCCCGCGCACCCCCTGCTCGACCGCCAGCCCGGCGCTCTTGAGCATGGCCAGGGCGTGGCTCACCGGCTGGCGCGAGACACCGAGGTCAGCCGCCAGCTTCTCCTGGCGCAGCCGGTGCCCCGGCGGCAGGCTGCCGATGGAAATTGCGTCGACCAGCCGTTCGTAGACTTGGTCGATCAGCACGGGGCGGCCTTCGAGGGTACGCAGCTCCATCGATCCCTCCATTGAATTCCGAATTCAATAACGCGAACCGAACGCTGTCAACAGATCAGTGTAGCGCAAACGCCGAGGGCCGCCCCATGGGGCGGCCCTCTTTGCAGTTCTCCTGAGACCACGCTCGGGCCACGCCGGCACGCGCCGGCGCGATGTTCCGAGATCAGGCAAGGTCGAACCGGTCGGCGTTCATCACCTTGGTCCAGGCCGCCACGAAATCACGCACGAACTTCTCGCCGGAGTCGCTGCAGGCATAGGCTTCGGCGAGAGCCCGCAGCTGTGAGTTCGACCCGAAGATCAGGTCGACACGGGTGCCGGTCCACTTCATCTCACCGGTCTTGCGGTCCCGTCCCTCGAACACGCCCCCGTCGCTCGCCGCCGGAGTCCAGGCCGTGCTCATGTCCAGCAGGTTCACGAAGAAGTCGTTGGTCAGGGTCCCGGGCCGCTTGGTCAGGACACCGTGCGGCACCTGCCCGGCATTGGCGTTCAGCGCGCGCATGCCGCCGACGAGGACCGTCATCTCCGGGCCGGTCAGTGTCAGAAGCTGGGCCTTGTCGAGCAGCAGCCCCTCGGCCGGCACCGAGTACTCCGCCTTCTGGTAGTTGCGGAACCCGTCGGCGATCGGCTCGAGTACGTCGAACGCCTCGACATCGGTCTCCTCCAGCGAAGCGTCGGTGCGGCCGGGTGTGAACGGCACCTCGACGTCATGCCCGGCCTTCTTCGCGGCCTGCTCGACGGCCACGCCGCCTCCGAAGACGATCAGGTCGGCCAGCGAGATCTTCTTGCCACCGGACTGCGCGCTGTTGAAAGCCTTCTGGATGCCCTCCAGAACCGCCAGAACGCTGGCGAGTTGCGCCGGCTGGTTGACCTCCCAGTCCTTCTGCGGCGCCAGGCGGATGCGGGCGCCGTTGGCACCGCCCCGCTTGTCGGAACCGCGGAAGGTCGACGCCGACGCCCAGGCCGTCGAGACCAGTTGCGGGATCGACAGCCCCGAGGCGAGGATCTTCGCCTCCAGGTCGGCAACATCCCCGGCATCGACCAGCGGGTGGTCGACATCGGGAATCGGGTCCTGCCAGATCAGGTCTTCCGCCGGCACCTCGGGGCCGAGGTAGCAGGCCTTCGGACCCATATCGCGGTGGGTCAGCTTGAACCACGCACGGGCGAGGGCGTCGGCGAACTGGTCCGGGTTCGCGTGGAAGCGCCGCGAGATCTTCTCGTAGGCCGGATCCATCCGCATCGCCATGTCGGCGGTGGTCATCATGGTGATGACCTTCTTCGAGGGATCGTCGGCGGCCGGCGCCATGTCCTTCTCGGCCACGTCCTTCGGATGCCACTGCCAGGCGCCGGCGGGGCTTTTCACCAATTCCCACTCGTAGCCAAACAGCATGTCGAAGTAGCCGTTGTCCCACTTCGTCGGATTCGGCGTCCAGG
>CAYNFA010000381.1:0-4695 GCA_964396345.1 uncultured Thalassobaculum sp. | reverse complement strand
GCGGCGTCACGTCGGCCATGATGCCGAAATAGAACACGAACAGATGGACCGCGATCAGCGGGACGATCAGGCCGTTCTGGGCGCCGACCTCGACCACCACCGCGGCCATCAGCGACGACACCACGATGTAGTTCGCCGTGGTCGGCAGACCCATCCCGAGGATCAGGCTGAAGATCGCGACCAGCACCAGCATCGCCAGCAGGTTGCCGCCGGACAGGAACTCGATGAACTCGCCCATCACCTGATGGGCGCCGGTCAGCGAGATCGTGCCGACGATGATGCCGGCCGCACCGGTCGCCACCGCGATGCCGATCATGTTGCGCGCACCGGCGATCAGCCCGTCGCGGGCGTCGAGCCCGCCCTGCCGCAGCGCCGGCAGCAACGCGCCGGTGCCGCGGAACAGCGCCTTCAGCGGGATCTGCGTCAGGATGATCACCAGCATCGCCACCGTCGCCCAGTACGCCGACAGGTCCGGCGAGAACCGCTCGATCATCAGGCACCAGACCAGCACCACGATCGGCAGCAGGTAGTGCAGCCCGGTCAGCAGCGTCGGGATGGTCTCGGGCAGGCTGGTGACCGGCGCGTCGGGGTCGTCGAGTTCGAGATCCGGCTGGCGGGACGCCACCGCCACCAATCCGACATAGACCAGCGCGAACAGCGCCACCATCGCCGGGAAAGTGGCGTCGCCGAACGCCGTCTTGGTCCAGCCGAGGCCGTAATAGACGACCGCCGCGGTCAGCCCGACGCCCAGGAACCCCGACAACACGCCAAGCAGCTTGCGGATCAGCGTCCGCGCCGGCCCGGGCTTCGCCATGCCCTGCATGCCGGCCTTCAGCGCCTCGAGATGCACGATGTAGAGCAGCGCGATGTAGGAGATCGTCGCCGGCAAAATCGCATGCCGGACCACGTCGAGGTAGGTGATCCCGACATACTCCACCATCAGGAACGCGGCCGCGCCCATCACCGGTGGCATGATCTGGCCGTTCACCGAGGACGCCACCTCGACCGCCCCGGCCTTCTCGGCCGGAAAGCCGACGCGCTTCATCAGCGGGATCGTGAAGGTACCGGTGGTCACGGTGTTGGCGATCGACGACCCGGAGATCAGGCCGGTCATCGCCGAGGACACCACCGCCGCCTTGGCGGGTCCGCCGCGGAGATGGCCGAGCATGGCGAACGCCAGCTTGATGAAATAATTGCCGGCCCCCGCCTTGTCGAGCAGCGAGCCGAACAGCACGAACAGGAACACCATCGACGCCGACACGCCCAGGGCGACGCCGAACACGCCCTCGGTCTGCATCCAGAAGTGCCACATCGCCTTGCCGTAGGAGGCGCCCCGCCATTGGATCACGTCGGGAATGAACGGCTGGTTGCCGAAGAACACGTAGACCAGGAACACCGACGCCACGATCACCAGCGGCAGCCCGAGGGCGCGCCACGTCGACAGCATCAGCACGCCGAGCCCGATGGTCGACACCACGAGATCGCCATCGGTCGGAAGTCCGGCCCGGTAGGCGATGTTCTGCTTTTCGACGATCAGGTAGAGGCAGCAGGCGACGCCGAGGATCGCCAGGACCCAGTCATACCAGGGCACGCGGCCGCGCGGCGACGACTTGAACAGCGGGTAGGACATCGCCGCCAGGGCGAACGCGAAAGCCAGGTGAATGGCCCGCGACTCGTCCGAGTTGAACACCAGGCCGATGCCGGTGAGGTCGGTCAGGAGGTATGGGATGTGCGAGGCGTTGAAGAGCTGGAACAGTGACCAGACCAGGGCGAGCCCGGCCATGAAGATGCCAACGGCTCCCTTCGGATTGCGGCTGCCGGTATCGCTGGCCGCGACCAGGTCCTGAAGATCGTTGTCGCCGCGTCTGGTGTCGCCCTGCACGCTCATCACGTCCCCCGGCGCCGGCACGGGGCCGGCGCTCGTCATCTATCACTGGGTCCGGTCGGCACGGGGGTCGGACAGCCCCACCCCCGGGCCGACCCGATGATCACATCAGGCCGAGTTCCTTGTAGGCCTTCTCCGCACCAGGGTGCAGCGGGGCCGACAGCGCGGCCTTCACCATGTCCTCGGCGGTCAGGCTGGAGAACGCCGGGTGCAGCTTGCGGAACTCCTCGACGTTGCTGAGCACCGCCTTGGCGACCACGTACACCACGTCGTCGGGCACCGTCGTCGAACTGACGAAGGTGGCGCCGACGCCGAAGGTCTTGGCGCCGTTTGGGTTGCCCGGGTACATGCCGCCCGGAATCTCGGCGTGGCGGTAGTACGGGTTGTCGGCGACCAGCTTGTCGAAGACTGGACCGGTGACGTTGACCAGATTGGCCTCGCAGGTCGAGACGGTCTCCTGGATCAGCGCGGCCGGATGCCCGACCAGGAAGAAATACGCGTCGATCTTGTTGTCGCACAGCGCCTGGCCGGTCTCGGCCGATTTCAGCTCGGCGGCCAACTTCAGGTCGCTGCGCTGCCAGCCAACCGCCTTTTCGATGACCTCCCAGGTGCTGCGCGTGCCCGACCCGGCGTTGCCAATGTTCACCCGCTTGCCCTTGAGGTCTTCGAAATTGCTGATCCCGGCGTCCTTACGCGCGACGATCGTCACCGGCTCGGCGTGAACCGAGAACACGCTCCGCAATTCCTTGAACGGCCCGGTGCTGGCGAAATCGCCGGTGCCGTTAAGGGCGTAGTACTGGACGTCCGACTGCGCGACGCCGAACTCCAGCTCGCCGGCCCGGATGGTGTTGACGTTGTAGGTGGAGCCACCGGTCGACTCGACCGAGCAGCGCAGGCCGTGCTCCTTGCGGTCCTTGTTGACCAGCCGGCAGATGGCGCCGCCGGTCGGGTAGTAGACGCCGGTGACGCCACCGGTGCCGATCGAAATGAACCGCTGCTCGGCGGCCGAGGCACCATCGGTGCCACCGACGGCGAGTGCCCCAGCACCCAGCGCTACAACAAAAGTTGTGGCAAGAAATCGCTTCATAATAAGCCCTCCGAAGTCTTCAGTTTCTCTTTTCTAACACCCGTTGACGGCCCATACGCGAGGAGCTTGTCAAGGCGCTGGCGAAGGGGACGCCAGGGTCCCTCAATCGCGCGGGGGCTCACACATTTGAACTCCCTTACTTCACTATGCTCAAATCGGCCCACAGCCGTCAACGTAGGGCAACCCCGCCGGCCAGGGCGGCGACCGGCTTGAACTTCCGTCGAAAATGCGCTCGACTCCCCTCAAAGATGCTTATTAAAATGTAATTTACAACTATTGCGAACATCATGCGCGAAGCGCCCGATACCCCTGGCCCAAGGCCACCGACCCCGGACGGCGCCGGCCGGGTGTACATCATTGACGATGACCGGGTGATCCGCGAACTCCTGGGCGGACAGGTCGAGCATCTCGGGCTGATTGCCGTGCAGGTGCCGCCCTTCCGCTCCGCAATAGCCGAGGTGATCGCAGAGGCAGACGCTTCGGACACCATCATCCTGGACATCATCCTCGGCCCCGACCTCGACGGCTTCGAAGTGGTCCGGATGCTCAGCAACGCCGCCTTCCGGGGTCGACTGGTGGCGATCTCGGGGTTCGGGCAGGACTACCTCCAGTCGATCGGCGCGTTGGCGACCGCGCTCGACATCCGCGTCGCCAGCACCCTGGCGAAGCCGGTCCGCCTTATCGACCTCGCCCAATGCCTGCTGCGCGGCGATCCGGAGTGACGGCGGCGGTCCGTCGACGCCGACTCACTCGCGCGCTTCGGGAAGCGTCAAGGTCCAGATCACGATATCCCGCAGCACGCGTCCCAACGCCTGATCGAAACTGTCGATGATCGAGCCGATGCGGTTGTCGGGCGATGGAACCACCCGCTCGATGGAAGTCGACGCGATGATCCGCCGTTGCGGCATTCGGACCAGCTTGACCGCGATCCGCACGTTGATCGCCGGCGCCGCGTCGCCGTTGCGGTACTCCGCCTGGAACTCGCGAAGCTCGATCCGCAGGACGAAGTCGGACCGCAGCGAGATCGACTCCCGCCCGACGCCGACGATCTTGCCGGAATTCTCGAAGGATTCCGTCAACAGGCGCTGCACCATGTTGGGAGCGTCGTCGATCCACTGCGCCCCGGCGTAGTAGTCGATGGTGTGCGGGCCGCGCGCCACCGCGATCCGGGTGGTGGACAGGGCAGCCGGCGAACTCGGCCGGTCGATGGCGAGTTGCCAGTCCACGGCCGGCAGGTCGGCGGGAAAAGTGCTCTTGGGCGACAGGGTGTAGAGCTGCGCCGGCGTGCCGCCGAGTGGCAGGCCGGCGCAGCCGGCGAGCGACCACATCGCCGCCATCGCCAGCCCGGCTCGCGCCAGGGACCTTCGGCTGGGCCGTCGTTGCGTCATCACTGCGCCTCCACCTGGCCTTCGCGCCGCCCGAACAGGAACTGCCGCGGGTCGCGATCGATCTGCCGCACCACCCGGTCCAGATTGACGACCAGCTCCCGCGCTTCCATCAGGAACTGGGTGAGTTCGTACAGGCCGGAGTTCGAGAAGTCCCGCATACCCGGCCGCGCCTCGGCGACAAGCGCCTCCAGCTGTGCCGAGGTTCCCGCGAGACGCTGGGCCAGCACTCCGACTTCCGCGTCCACCCCGGTGATGGTGCCGCGGGCAGCGCCGAGCGTGACCGAGATCTCGTCGGTGATCACCTTGAAATTGCCCCGCAGTTCGCGAAACACGGG
>CAYNFA010000380.1:0-4702 GCA_964396345.1 uncultured Thalassobaculum sp. | reverse complement strand
GGCTCGGGCTGGGCCTACTACGAGCTCGGCTGGGGCGGCTGGTGGTTCTGGGATCCGGTCGAGAACGCCAGCTTCATGCCGTGGCTGGCCGGCACCGCGCTGCTGCACTCGGCGATCGTCGTCGAGAAGCGCGGCGCGCTCAAGAGCTGGACGATCCTGCTGGCGTTGGTGGCGTTCTCGCTGTCGCTGCTCGGGACCTTCCTGGTTCGCTCCGGGGTGCTCAGCAGCGTGCATTCCTTCGCGGTCGATCCGGAACGCGGTCTGTTCATCCTGGCGCTGCTGGCGCTCACGATCGGCGGCAGTTTCATCCTCTATGCCTGGCGGGCGCCGAGCATGGAGGGCGGCGGCATGTTCCGCCCGGTCAGCCGGGAAGGCGGCCTGGTGCTGAACAACCTGCTGATGAGCACCGCCGCCGCGACCGTCCTGATCGGCACCCTGTACCCGCTCGCCCTGGAGTCGATCACCGGCGAGAAGGTGTCGGTCGGTGAGCCGTATTTCGAGGCGACGTTCGTGCCGCTGATGGTGCCGACGATCCTCGCGCTGGGTGTCGGACCGCTTCTGGCCTGGAAGCGCGGGGACCTGGCGGCGGCGCTCGGGAAACTCTGGATCGCCGCCCTGGCCGCGGTCGGAATCGGGTTGTCGGTCCTGTACATCCGCGGCGCCCCGGTTGGGGCGGCGCTCGGCTTCGGCCTGGCCGTCTGGCTGGCGGTGGCGGTGGTCACGGAATGGGCCGAGCGGGTGCGGCTGTTCCGGATTCCGCTCGGCCAGTCGCTGTCGCGCGCGCTCGGGCTGCCGCGATCGGCATACGGCATGAGCCTCGCCCATTTCGGAGTCGCGGTGTTCATCATGGGGGCGATCGGAGAGACCCACTTCTCGAGCGAGGTGGTGCGGTTCGCGCGGGCCGGCGACCGGATCGAAATCGCCGGACGCACCATCGTGTTCGAGGGGGTGACCCTCCAGCAGGGCCCGAACTACGAGGCGGAGGTCGGGACCTTCGTGCTGGTGAACGGCGATCGCCTGGAATCCGAGCGGCGCTTCTACCCGGTCGAGGGTCAGCGCACCACCGAAGCGACGATCCGCACTCGCCCCGACGCCGACCTCTACGCCGTGCTCGGCGAGCCGGCCGGCGAGGGGCGTTGGACAGTGCGGATCTATGTGAAGCCGCTGGTGCTGTGGCTGTGGATCGGCAGCGGTATCATGGTCCTGGGCGGTCTGTTGTCGCTGGCCGACCGCCGCCTGCGGGTCGGGGCGCCCGGCCCGCGTCGGGCCACCTGGCGCCCGGCCCATGCCGGCGTCGGCGACACGGACTGACGGTGCGCCGCCTCCTGTTCCTGTTGCCGCTGGCGGTGGTCGTCGCTCTGATTGGCGCGCTGGCGTGGCCGATCGTCGAGGGTCGGGATCCGCGCGCGCTGCCCTCGGTACTGCTCGACAAGCCAGTGCCGCCGTTCGCGCTGCCGGGGCTGACGCCGGACGTCCCGGGTCTGGAATCGGTGGAGCTCACCGGCCGGCCGGTGCTGGTCAACGTGTTCGCCTCGTGGTGCGCGCCGTGCCGGCAGGAGATTCCGCTGATGGTCGGGCTGGCGGCCGAGGGCGTCCCGATTTACGGCATTGCCTACAAGGACGACCCGGCGGCCACCCGCCGGTTCCTGGCGCAGCTCGGCGATCCGTTTCGCGGCGTCGGCGTCGATCGTGACGGCCGTGTCGGCATTGAACTCGGGGTTTACGGGGTGCCGGAGACCTTCGTGGTCGATGCCGCCGGTCGGATCCGGCATCGCCATGTCGGCCTTCTCACCGAAGACGCGGCGCGGCGAACCTTGCTGCCGCTCCTGCAGGAGCTCGCGAAGTGATCCGACCCGCCGCCTTGGCCTTCGCGCTCGCGTGTCTCGCGGCGACTCCTCTGGCACCGGCGCTGGCGGTGCAGCCCGACGAGGTGCTGGCCGACCCGGGGCTGGAGAGTCGGGCCCGCAGCCTGAGCTTGGGCGTGCGGTGCCTGGTCTGCCAGAACCAGTCGATCGACGATTCCAACGCCGACCTCGCCCGCGATCTGCGTCGGGTGGTGCGCGAGCGGCTGGTGGCCGGCGACAGCGACCAGCAGGTCCTCGACTACCTGGTGGCACGCTATGGCGCCTTCGTCCTGTTGGAGCCGCCCCACACCCGCAGCACCTGGCTGTTGTGGTACGGGCCGTTCGCCCTGCTCGGGATCGGCGCCGTCGGGATCGCATTGGCCGCCGCTCGCCGCGCCCACCGGCGGGACGAACCGGTTCCGCTCTCAGCCGAGGAGCGGTCGCGCCTGGAAGCCCTGCTGTCGGACGACGCCGCCGCGGCCGAGCAGCCGTCGGAGGGTCGGCGATGATGCTGTGGCTGATCGTCGGGGCGCTGCTGCTCGCGGTGGTGCTGGCGCTGCTGTTCCCTCTGGTGCGCCGCCAGACCGTTTCCCCCGATCGCTCGGAACATGGCTTCGAGGTGTTGCGCGACCAGTTGGGCGAGGTCGAGCGCGACCGGGCCACCGGTCGCCTCGACGCCGGCAGTGCCGAATCGGCGCGCCTCGAGATCGAGCGCCGGATGCTGGTCGAGGCCGAGCGACGGGATGCGGCCGCGGCGGCCGCGCCGTCGGCACCCGCCGGGGCCAGCCGCCGCCGCCGGTTCGCCGCCGCCGCGCTGGTCCTGCTGGCGGTCCCGGTTGGCAGCACCGCGCTCTACCTCCTGCAGGGCCGCCCGGGGCTGCCTGACGCGCCTCTGGCGTCGCGCTCGGCCGAACGCGCGCGCATGGCCGAGGTGGTGGAGAGCCAACGCGGTCTGGCCGAGATGGCGGCCAACCTGGAGCGTCGCCTGGCCGAACAGCCCGACGATGTCGAGGGCTGGCAGTTGCTCGGGCGAACGCGGATGACGCTCGGCGATCCTTCGGGAGCGGTTGAGGCCTATCGCAGCGCGACCATCGCCGGGGGAGGCGACGCCCAGACCTTCGCGCAGCTTGGCGAAGCGCTGGTCCGTGCCGAAGACGGCATCGTCGGCGAGGCCGCCCGGGTGGCGTTCCTGCAGGTCCTGGAGAAGATGCCGGGCGAACCGAGGTCCCGGTTCTATCTCGGAGTCGCCAGCCGTCAGGCCGGCAGGATCGACGAGGCTCTGGAATGGTGGGTCGCCCTGGAGGCGGACACCCCGCCCGACGCGCCGTGGCGACCGGTGTTGCTGGAACGCATTGAGGAGGCGGCGTCGGAATCCGGCGCCGACCTGGCCGCGCTCAGGGCGCGGATCGGCAGCGAGGTTCGGCGGCAGGCCACCGCGGAAGCGTCGGCGCCCCGTGGCCCGACCTCCGAGGACATGGCGGCGGCCCGCGAGATGCCGGCGGAGGATCGGCTGGCAATGATCCGCGGAATGGTTGACGGACTGGCGACCCGACTCCAGTCGAACCCGGACGACCTTGACGGCTGGCGCCGGCTTGGCCGCTCCTACCTGGTGCTGAACCGACGCCCGGAGGCGGTGCAGGCCTACAGCCATGCTGCCGATCTGGCGCCCGACGACATCGAGGTCCAGCTCGACTACGCGCACGCGCTGTTCCCGCCGGGGACGTCCGAGCGCGACATGCCGCCGGCGTTCACCGAGGTCATCGACCGGGTCAGACGGCTGGAGCCGGACAACGCCGAAGGCCTGTTCTTCGGCGGGCTGATCGCGGTGCGCCGGGGCGCCAACGCGGAGGCGCGCGACCTGTGGGGCCAACTGCTCGAGAAGCTGCCGCCGGACTCGCCGGTCGGCGGCGCGGTGCGGCGGCGCTTGGAGGCGTTGCCCCAATGACGGAGCATCGGCGTTCAGCGTAGCCTGGAGATGGCGCCGGCCGCGCCCCTTCGCAACGCCAGCGTTACCGCCGACCCCCACTGCTGCCTGAACCCGATCGAAGCCTGTCCCAACAGGCAAATATCCGTTGCCGGGCGCGTTCCGGCGGCTATGCTGCCGCATTACATGTTTGTTGCAGCGCACTCCGTCACAGGACCGTCGATGGTGTTAGCCCCGTCCGAACCTGGCGTCGTCAGCGGTGACGGAGCGATGCTGTCGGTCGTCGACCTTCACAAGAGGTTCGGCGACCTCGAGGTCCTGAAGGGCGTGTCGCTGGCCGCGCGCCAGGGCGACGTCATTTCCATGATCGGCGCCTCCGGGTCAGGCAAGTCGACCTTCCTGCGCTGCATCAATCTCCTCGAGATTCCGGATTCCGGTGAGGTGCGGGTCGACGGCGAGCTGATCCGCATGGTGCCGTCGCGGACCGGCGGGATGCGGCCTGCCGACACCCGGCAGGTGGACCGCATCCGCTCGCGGCTCGGGATGGTGTTCCAGAGCTTCAACCTCTGGACCCACATGACGGTGCTGGAGAACGTCATCGAGGCCCCGGTGCACGTCCTGGGAGTCCCGAAGCGCGAGGCGGTCGAGCGGGCCGAAGCGCTGCTCGACAAGGTCGGGATCGTCGAGAAGCGCAACGAGTACCCGGCGCACCTGTCCGGCGGCCAGCAGCAGCGTTGCGCGATCGCGCGCGCGCTGGCGATGGAGCCGCAGGTCATGCTGTTCGACGAGCCGACCTCGGCGCTCGATCCCGAGTTGGTCGGCGAGGTGCTGCGGGTCATGCGGCAGCTCGCCGAGGAGGGCCGCACGATGATCATCGTGACCCACGAGATGCGCTTCGCCCGCGAGGTGTCGAGCGAGATCGTGTTCCTGCATC
>CAYNFA010000379.1:0-4704 GCA_964396345.1 uncultured Thalassobaculum sp. | reverse complement strand
CGGCCGCCAGCTCGACCGCGGCGTCGCGCACCCACTCGGGCCCGACGTAGTGGATCTCGGCGCGGCGGTCGACGAACCGCCGGACGAACCAGGGGCAGGCGATGCGGTCGACCTTCGGCCGCTCGCGGGTCACCCAGCGGCTTGGCCCCGCGGCAGCCGGGTCGCACCAGTCGGCGCGCTTGCCGACCAGCGTGCCGCCGGCGGCACGCCAGCCCTCGATGCCGCCGGCGAGATGGCGGGCGTCGGCGCCGGCGAGGCGCAGACGGCTGGCCGCCGACTGCCCGACCTGGTGGCCGTGGGCGCAGTAGACGACGACCGGGATGCCGGCCGGCAACTCGCCGATCCAGGCGTCGACGGCCTGATGATCACGCCAGATCGCGGTTGGCAGCACGCGGTCGTCGGCGTCGAACACCGGGCGCCGGCGCACGTCGACGACAACCGGCGCGCGGGCGCCGATGATGGAGCGGAGGAGGTCTTCGGGGGAAATCGACAGTCCGGACGAGCCCATGGCTCAACCCTCCCTTTCGGAAGCGTCGAGCGGTTCTTGGGCAAGCGCCTTGGGATAAGCCGGGGGACCGCATCACCCCGACGGCAGGCTGTATACTCCCGGTCCCCTGAGGTCACAAGGGGCTCGATCGGTCCACCAGGCGCCGGCCCCCGTTCAGAGCAGCGACTCGCCATCTGAATCGAGGTGGATCACGACGCCGCAATGCTTGCAGTGCACGGCGTCGGGTTCGTGGCGTTGCAGGCCGCAGCTTTCGCACTCGTGGCGCAGCTTGGTCGGGCGGAACAGCACGTGGGCGAGCCGGAAGAACAGCGTCACCCCGAAGATCATGATCAGCACCGACAGCAACCGGCCGCCGGTGCCTTGCAGCGTGATGTCGCCGTACCCGGTGGTGGTCAGCGTGGTGACCGTGAAGTACAGGGCGTCGACGTAGTCGTTGATGCCGTCGTTGCGCCAGCCGTGGGTCTCGTACACCAGGGCGGTGGTGACGAACAGGAACACCGCGAGGTGCAGGATCGCCGCCAGCAGCTCCTCGTGGCGGCGGACCATCGGGAAATCGGCGCGCAGCCGGCGGCCGACCTGGTAGCTGTGCAGGAAGCGCAGGGTCCGAAGCACCCGCAGAAAGCCGGCCGCGCCGCCGAACACCGGGGTCAGGAACGAGACGATCGCGGCGATCTCGGCGAGGCTCACCGGGCTCGCCAGCATCGTCACCGGCCGCCGGTCGATCCACAGCCGGACCAGGAAGTCGGCGAGGAACAGGATCCCGAGCAGAAGATCGATGATCCTTGCCGCCGGCACCGCCTCGAAAAAGGACGAGGCGATGATGTACAGCACGGTCAGGACGTCCAGGGCGAGCAGGGCGTACCGGAAGATGTGGGCGCGCCGGGAATTGCCCTCGTACAGGCTGCGGGCGGCGTGGCGGAGCGCCGCCGCCCCGCGCAGCTCGAACCGGCTGTCCGGCTCGGCGTCGTTTCCCTGGCTCACCCTTACCTCCCGCAGCGTACCGGACAGCAGCGCGCCAGCGCCGGCGACGTTCCCTCGGCAAGCCCGCCCCCCGGCAAGCCCGCCCTTCGAGACGCCCGCATCGACTCGCGTCGGTTGACACCGGATCGCGCCTGCGTATAGTGCCGCCTCCGTAGCGAGCCGGTGGGCGGCGCGCTCCTTTTTCATTGCCAGGACCGAGCCGATGTTCGCAGTCGTCAAAACCGGCGGCAAGCAATACAAGGTCGCCTCGGGCGACGTGATCAAGGTCGAGAAGCTCGTGGCCGAGGCCGGAGCCACTGTCGAGCTCGATCAGGTGTTGATGGTCGGCGACGAGACCAGCGTGACCGTCGGCGCTCCGATGGTCGCCGGCGCCAAGGTCGCCTTCCAGGTGCTCGAGCAGGCCAAGGGCCCGAAAGTCATCACCTTCAAGAAGCGCCGCCGGAAGAATTCGC
Organism: uncultured Thalassobaculum sp.; assembly: GCA_964396345.1. GTDB lineage: Bacteria > Pseudomonadota > Alphaproteobacteria > Thalassobaculales > Thalassobaculaceae > Thalassobaculum_A. Next base: position 2,763 of record CAYNFA010000379.1, on the reverse strand, counting down.
GGCGCACTCGTGGTCACCGCCAGCAGATCACCGTTCTGCGCGTGACCGGCATCACCGCGGGCGCCTGAGCGGCCGCGCGTAAGGAGATCGATCGATGGCGCATAAGAAAGCCGGCGGTAGCTCCCGCAACGGGCGCGACTCCGAGGGCCGCCGCCTCGGCGTTAAGAAGTTCGGGGGCGAGGTCGTCATCCCCGGCAACATCATCATCCGCCAGCGCGGCACCAAGGTGCACCCGGGCTCGAACGTCGGCATGGGCCGGGATCATACGATCTTCGCGACCGCCGAGGGCCGGGTGGAGTTCCGCAAGACCCGCGACCGCACCTATGTGGGCGTGGTTGCCGCCGCCGCCGAGGCGCCGGCCGAGTAAAGCCGTCCCCGTCCGGGACGGCACGGAAAGGGAACGGGCTTCCGTTCCCTTTTTTCGTGCCTGATGATCGGCCGCTTGGGGCGGGTGGGACAGGAGGTCCCCCGATGAAGTTTCTCGACCAGGCCAAGGTGTACGTGAAGAGCGGCGACGGCGGCTCCGGCTGCGTCAGCTTCCGCCGCGAGGCCTTTATCGAATACGGCGGGCCGGACGGTGGCGACGGTGGCCGCGGCGGCGACGTCCATGTCGAGTGCGTCGAGGCGCTGAACACCCTCATCGACTTCCGTTACCAGCAGCACTTCAAGGCCCAAAACGGCCGGCCCGGGATGGGCCGCAACATGACCGGCGCCGGCGGCGCCGACATAACGCTGCGCGTGCCGGTCGGGACCCAGATCTGGGACGAGAACTACGAGACCCTGCTGGCCGACATGACCACGCCCGGCCAGCGCGTGGTGCTTGCCAAGGGTGGCGACGGCGGCTTCGGCAACACCCACTATAAATCCTCAACCAACCAGGCGCCGCGCAAGACCACGCCGGGCTGGCCGGGTTCGGAGTTCTGGATCTGGCTGCGGCTCAAGCTGATCGCCGACGCCGGGCTGGTCGGGCTGCCGAACGCCGGCAAGTCGACCTTCCTGGCGGCGGTGACCGCCGCCAAGCCGAAGATCGCCGACTATCCCTTCACCACCCTGCATCCCGGCCTCGGCGTCGTTCGCATCGACGAGGAGGAGATGGTGCTGGCCGACATCCCCGGCCTGATCGAGGGCGCGCACGAGGGCGCCGGCCTCGGCGATCGCTTCCTCGGCCATGTCGAGCGCTGCGCCGCCATACTGCACCTGGTCGACGGCACCGGCGACAACCCGATCGCGGCCTGGCGCACCGTTCGCGCGGAGCTCGAGGCCTACGAGGGCGGGCTGGCCGAGAAGCCGGAGATCCTGGCGATCAGCAAGATCGACGCGATGCCGCCCGAGGACGTGCAGGCGCTGAAGGAGCTGTTCGTCGAGGAAATCGGCATTGAGCCGATGGCGGTGTCGGGCGCGTCCGGCGCCGGCACCCGCGAGATCCTGCGCCGCATCATGGCGCTGGTGCAGTCGGCGCGGAAGGAGGAGCGGGCGACCGCTGCCCGCGCGACCGGCGGAGAGCCGGAATGGACGCCCTGAGATCCGCCGACCCGCTGGCCGCCGACCCGCTGGCCGCCGACCCGCTGGCCGCCGCCTCGCCGCTCGCCTCGGCGCGCCGGCTGGTGGTCAAGATCGGCTCGGCCCTGCTGGTCGACGACGCCAGCGGCCGGATCCGGCGCGACTGGCTCGACGCCCTGATGGACGACGTCGCGGCGCTGCGCCGGCGCGGGGTCGAGGTCCTGATCGTGTCGTCGGGCGCCATCGCGCTCGGCCGCCGCCACCTCGGCATCGATCACGCCCGGCCAAAGCTCGAGGAGAAGCAGGCGGCGGCGGCGACCGGCCAGATCATCCTTGCCCACGCCTACCAGGAATCCCTGGCCCGCCACGGCCTGACCGTCGCCCAGATCCTGCTGTCCCCGGACGACACCGAACAGCGCCGCCGGCATCTGAACGCCCGCGCTACCATCAGCACGCTGCTCGCGCTCGGCGCCGTGCCGGTGATCAACGAGAACGACACGGTGGCGACCGCCGAGATCCGGTTCGGCGACAACGACCGGCTCGGCGCCCGGGTCGCGCAGATGACCAGCGCCGACACCCTGGTCCTGCTGTCCGACATCGACGGCCTGTACACCGCCGATCCGCGCCGCGACCCGCAGGCCAGGCACCTGGCGCAGGTCGAGGCGGTGACGGCGGAGGTCGAGGCGATGGCCGGGGCCGCCGGCACCGGCTACGCGTCCGGCGGCATGGTCACCAAGCTGGCCGCCGCCAGGATCGCCGCGTCCGCCGGTTGCCGGATGGCGATCGCCAGCGGCCGTGAGGCCAACCCGATCGCGCGGCTGGAGGCCGGTGCCCGCTGCACCTGGTTCGCCGCCCACGCCAGTCCGCTGACCGCCCGCAAGCGCTGGATCGCCGGCGGGCTGGCGCCGCGGGGCCGGCTCGCGGTCGACGCCGGCGCCGCCCGCGCGCTGCTGTCGGCGAAGTCGCTGCTGCCAGCCGGTGTGGTTGCGGTCGACGGCGCCTTCGAGCGCGGCGACCTGGTCACGGTGTGCGGGCCGGACGGGGCCGAGATCGGCCGCGGCCTGACCGCCTACGGCGCCGAGGACGCGGCCCGGATCGCCGGCCGGAAATCCCGTGAAATCGAGGAAGTCCTCGGCTACCGTGGCCGCGACGCGATCGTCCATCGCGACGATCTGGTGCTCACCGGAGCGGCGGGAGACGAAACGTGAGCCTCGCCGGAACAATCGAGCCGACCGCGGTCGCCGAGCCCGGCGACGTGGCGGC
>CAYNFA010000378.1:0-4717 GCA_964396345.1 uncultured Thalassobaculum sp. | reverse complement strand
CCGCGCTCGATTTGGACCACATGGCGTCGTGGTCGGCCCAGCCGCCGGCCAGGTCGCCGTGGGCCAGACGGTGGATGCCGGATCGGAACCGAAGCTGGGGGTTGCCGGGGTCGAGCTCGACGGCATGGCGGGAGTAGCCGACCGCCGTGTCGGTCCGTCCAGCCGAGAACGCCGCCTCCGCCCGGCCGGCCCAGGCCGGTGCAAAACCTGGCCGGATCGCCACGGCGCGCCGGAAGCTCCGGTCGGCCGCGTCGAGTTGCATGCGGACCAGCAGGACGTAGCCGATGTCGCTCCAAGGTTCGGCCAGGCCGGGGTCGAGGAGTGCGGCCATGGTCAGATGGCGATGCGCCTCGTCGTAGCGGGTCAGTTCGACCAGGGTGGAGCCAAGGTTGACCTGCCGCTCGGCCCGCGCCGGCGGCACGGTGACCGCCCGCCGGTGCGCCACGAGGGCCCGGTCGAGGCGGGCCGCGGATCGCTCGACCGCGCCGAGTGTCGACCAGGCATCGCCGTGGGCCGGCGCGGACAGACAGGCCCGAATCAACGCCCGCCGGGCCTGCCGCTCCTGGGTACGCCAGGACAGCGCGCCGCCGAGGTTGGCGAGCGCATCGGCGTAGAGCGGGTCGAGCCTCACCGCCTCGGCGAAGTTCGCGGCCGCCGCGTCGGTCTGGCGGAGCGCCTTCAGGACCATGCCAAGGTTGTTGCGGAAGATCGCCGAGCGCGGATTCAGTCCGACGGCGGCACGGATCAGCGGCTCGGCGCCCTTGTTGTCGCCAAGCTGGTGCATGACGACGCCGAGCAGGTGCAGGGCGTCCGGCTGCCGGGGGTTCGACTTGAGGAGCATTGCGTACACGCCGGCCGCCTCGCGCAGCCGGCCGGCGCGGTGCAGGGTCAGGCCGCTGTCGATCGAGTTTCCGGCCGGAACGCCAGCCGCCGGCGTCCTAGCGGTCATCGGTGTCCGGAAGCCCGCCTTCCACCATGTCCGCCGCCAGCGGCTCGCCGCGCTTCAGGTCGCGGGCGGCTCTCTGCCCGAGCACCCGGTCCAGCCACCGCGGCGGGAGGCCTAGCGCCGGCCGGATCGACCGAACCGACGCCGGGGTCAGCACCTCGCCCGCGGCCACGTCGGCGACGACGTACAGCGAGCGTCGGAACTTCAGCACTCCCTTCTCGGAGTCGGTCGGGCCATAGGCCGGCGCGCCGAGCGCCGAGTGGGCGATGCGGGCGTCGCGGACCAGACGGGCAAGCTCGTGCGGCTCCAGCGAGAACGCGCTGTCGACGCCGCCATCGGCGCGCGCCAGCGTCACGTGCTTCTCGATCAGGGTGGCGCCCAGCCCGACCGCCAGGGTCGCCACGGTGGTGTCCATGGTGTGGTCGGAGAGGCCGACAACGGTACCCAGCCGACGCTCGAGGTCCCGGATGGTGGCGAGGTTCGCTTCCTCCGGCGGCGTCGGATAGGCGCTGACGCAGTGCAGGACCGCGATCTCGATGGCGCCGGCGTCGCGTGCCGCCGCCACCGCGGCCTCGGTTTCCTCGAAGGTAGCCATGCCGGTGGACAGGATGAGCGGGCGGCCGGTGGCAGCCACCAGCCGGATCAGCGGCAGGTCGACGATCTCCGGCGACGCGATCTTGTAGGCCGGGGCGTCGAGTGATTCGAGAAGCTCGATCGCCGTCGGATCGAAGGGCGCCGAGAACACGGTGATGCCGATCTTGCGGGCACGCTCGAAGATCGGCGCGTGCCACTCCCACGGCGTGTGCGCCTTATCATAGAGTTCGTGGAGCCTGCGGCCGTCCCACAAGCCGCCGTGGATCAGGAACTCCGGCCGGTCGCTGTCGAGGGTGATGGTGTCGGCGGTGTAGGTCTGCAGCTTGACGGCGTCGGCCCCGGCCTCCTTGGCGACCTCAAGGATCCGGAATGCCCGTTCGATGTCGCCGTTGTGGTTGCCTGACATCTCGGCAACCACGTAGGGCGGGTGCTCGGAGCCAATTTTCCGGCCGGCGATCGTTATACTGGGCGCCATGGTCGTTCCCGAAGTGGGTCGCGATAGGGCAAGGTAGCATCGTGCCCGGACCCCGCGAAGCACCGAGGGCTCCCTGACCGCCGCCGTGGAGGCGTCACGATGAACGTCCTGATCCTGAGCGCGGCGGCCAAGGTGCTCCTCGTCCGGTCGTTCCAGCGCGCGCTCGACGGCCGCGGCGTGGTGGTGGCGGCCGACATGAACCCGGTTTCGCCGGCGCTGCACGCCGCCGACCGTGGCATCCTGCTGCCGCCCACCGACGACAATCGTTTCACGGACCGGCTCGAGGAGGTCTGCCGAAACCTCGCCATCCGGCTGGTGATCCCGACACGGGACGAGGAGCTTCTCGCGCTTGCCGGCTGCCGCGACCGCCTTGCCGCCGTCGGTGCCACCGTCGCCGTCTCATCGCCGGAGACCATCACGCGGCTGCAGGACAAGAGGCTGTTCGTCGAGTTCTGCCACGCCCACGGTTTTGGCGTGCCAAGGCGATTCTCGGCCGACCGGCCGCCGACCGTCTTCCCGGTTTATGCCCGCCCCCGCTTCGGCGCCGGCGGCCGCGACGCCCGGTGGATGGACGACGAAGCGGCACTTGCCGCGGCCTGGACGACGGATCCCGAACTGTTGGTCGACGAAGGCGTGACCGACCCCGAGTACTCCATCGACTGTCTGCTGGATTTCGACGGCCAGCCGCTGCAGGCGGTGGTGCGGTCCCGACTCACCATTCGCCACGGTGAGTCGACGGTCAGCCGGGTCGAGGATCTGCCGGACCTCGCCGAGCGCGCGCTGGCGCTCTGCGCCGTGGCCGGCGTAGTCGGACCGGCGGTGGCCCAGGCCTTCCGGTCGGCCGATGGCCGGATCCGCTTCATCGAGGTCAACCCGCGCTTCGGGGGTGCCACCAACCTGTCGATCGAAGCCGGTCTGGCGATGCCCGAGCGGCTTCTGGGCCTGCTGAACGGCGATCCCGCCGCCCGCCGCCCCAGGCCGATCCGGACCGGCCTGACCCTGCTGCGCCACGGCGCCGACCTGCTGATTCCGTGGTCGCAGGTCGAAGCGCTGTCCGCGACCACCCAGCCGCCGGCGGAGTGAGCCGGCCTCTGCCGCCGCCGCCCCCTAATTTTTGCCGTCACCCCGGAAGCCGTGGCGAAGCCGCGGCTGTCCGGGGCCCAGGCCCCGACGGTTGTTCGCCAATGGTGCCGCCGACGGAGCGGCGGGTGGGTCCCGGATCGACCGCGCTGACGCGCGTTCGTCCGGGATGACGACGGGGAGAGAGACGAACGGGCCCGCTCCCTCAATGTCGTCATCAGGTCAGTGAGTGACCCTCCTCTCCCTCGTCGTCATCAAGTCAGTGATCGGCCCCGCTGCCTCCGTCGTTCCTCTTTTCTTGGTCGTCACCCGGAAGCCGTGGCGAAGCCGCGGCTGTCCGGGGCCCACGCCGCGACGGTTGTTCGCCAATGGTGCCGCCGACGGAGCGGCGGGTGGGTCCCGGATCGCCCGCGCTGGCGCGCGTTCGTCCGGGATGACGACGGGGAGAGAGGGGAACGGGCCCTCTCCCTCGATGTCGTCGTCCCGAAGCGGGTCGCCGCAGGCGGCACGCATTCGGGATCCCAACACCCGCCGCTTCTCGGGTTTCAGGCCCGCGGTCGCAGGACCATCGCGACGTTGCGGCCGCCGCCGCACCGCGCCAGCGCCCGGTAGAACTCGCGGTAGGGCTCGATGCCGCGCTCGGCCAGCAGCAGGTCCAGCTCGATCCGCGCGGCGTGCGCCGCCTTGCCGGCCGCCGGATCGCGGTCGACATACGCCGAACCGGGGTGGAACAGGAACCAGTCGATCGGGAAGTCGGCGAACATGTCGACCAACTCGTAGCCGTTGGCCGCCGCGAACCCAGGCCCGGTGTCAGTGTTGAAGTAGCTGAGGTGGTCGGGCGGCGCGACCCAGAACTCCCGCGCGATGTGGCCGAGTTCCAGGGCGCGTTCCTGGAGCCGGCTGAAGTCGTTTGGCACCTGAACCACGACGACGCCGCCGGGCTCGACCACGCTGGCGACGTCGCGCAGCAGCCGGGCCGGGTCGACCACGTGCTCGAGCACGTTCTGCGGCGCCACGACCCGGTGGCGCCTGCCCTCGGCGACGGCGCGGCCGAGCAGGGCATAGGCGTCACCGACCGCGACCCGATCGGCGAGTTCGGGGTGCCAGCGCCGCAACCCGGCATCCGCGAAGTCCAGGCCTGTCACCGACCAGCCCGCCGCCGTCGCCGCGGCCAGCAGGAACCCCTCGCCGCATCCCACTTCAAGGAACGCCGCACCCTCGCCGGGACCGGCCAGGTCGGCGATCACCGACAGCCAGAGCCGCGCCCGCAGCCGCTTGTGGGCGACCTCGCGATCGTCGTAGTCGACGGCGTAGGAGGCGCTGGCCGGTGCCTGGTAGTAGCGCTCGGCGTAGTAGGCCGCGAGCGTGTCCGGGCTCGGCGACGGCTCGATGGCGTAATGCCCGAGGGGCTGACGCACGGCACGGTAGGCAGGATCGGTCATCGCCTTCGCTCTCGCGTCGAACGTCCGAGGATGCCCATCCATATCCCCGCCGGCCGGCAGCGTCGAGAATACAGATCCGGGAGCCTCTGCTAGCATCGCCACGACCCAACCGGACGGGAGCGACCAGGGTGCGCACGATCGCGGTGATCCAGGCCCGCATGACCTCGACCCGGCTGCCGG
>CAYNFA010000377.1:0-4730 GCA_964396345.1 uncultured Thalassobaculum sp. | reverse complement strand
CACTCTCGGCCCGGTCACTCTCGGCCCGGTCACTCTCGGCCCGGTCACTCTCGGCGCGGTCACTCATGTCCGATCTCCATCAGCAGGCTGAGCGCTGGGTCGACGGTGACGGTCGCCCCGGGCGGGACGACGGTGGTGGCGTCGAGCTGGGTGACGATCGCCGGGCCGGCGAGCACGGTGCCGACCGGCAGGGCGGAGCGCTCGAAGATCGGGGTCTCGACCGCGGCGGCCTCGTCGAACCACACCATCGCGGTGCCGGACGGCGCCGCCGGGCCAGCCGGGCCGGTCGGGTCGCTGCGGCCCTGCAGCAGCCGGGCGAGCGCCTTGGAGCGGACGTTGACCACCTCGATCGGCGCGTCGGGATCGGCGTGGCCGTGGGCGCGCCGGTGCTCGGCGAGGAAGCCCTCGCGCAGCGCCGCGACGTCGCCGGGAGCGCCGGACAGCCCGGCCGGCGCCTCGACCGACAGCTCGTAGTTCTGGCCGACATAGCGCATGTCGAGGGACAGCAGGACGCGGCCGTCGGTCGCCGTCGCGGCCTCCTCGGCCAGCCACGCCTCGGCCTGGCGGCGCAGCGCCGCCGCCGCCTCGGCGATCCGGCCGATGCCCCGATCCAGCGGGGCCCGGCAGGTCATCACGAAGTTCTCCTGCAGCTCGGCCTCCAGCAGGCCGTCGGCGCACAGGATCCCCGGCGCCCGCGGCACCAGGGCGCGGCGGATGCCGAGCGCGCGGCAGACGTCGGCGGCGTGCAGGCCGCCGGCGCCGCCGAACGGCATCAGCGTGAAGTCGCGCGGGTCGTAGCCGCGTTCGGTCGAGACCGCGCGGATCGCCCGGGTCATGTTCGAGGTGGCGATGCCGACGATGCCGAGGGCGGCCCTGACCGGGCTGACGCCGAGCCGCCCGGCGATCGCGGTCACCACCGCCTCGGCCCGGGCGCGGTCGAGCGACAATCCGCCGCCGGCCAGCGACAGCGGCAGCCGGCCGAGGAAGACGTTGGCGTCGGTGACCGTCGGCTCGGTGCCGCCCATGCCGTAGCAGGCCGGGCCCGGCACCGCGCCGGCGCTTTCCGGACCGACCTTCATCAGGCCGTCGGCCTCGACCCGCGCGATCGAGCCGCCGCCGGCCCCCACCGTGTGGATGTCGACCATCGGCAGCCGGATGCGGAACCCGGCGATCTCGCGCATGTGGGTGATCTCGGTCCGGCCGTCGCGGATCAGGCAGACGTCGGTCGAGGTGCCGCCGATGTCGAGGGTGATCAGGTTGCCGATGCCCGAGGCCCGGCCGGCGGCGGCGGCGCCGACGGCCCCCGCCGCGGGACCCGACAGGGCGGTGCGCACCGGGAACTGTGCCGCCTTCTCGACCGACATCAGCCCGCCGGAGGACTGGAAGATGCCGACCCGGGCGCGCGGTGCGACGTCGTGGATCGCCGCTTGCAGGCGCTGCATGTAGCGGCCGACCTCGGGCTGCAGGAAGGCGTTGACCAGGGTGGTGGAGAAGCGCTCGTACTCGCGGAACTCCGGCTGCACCTCGCTGGAGAGCGAGACGTAGAGGTCCGGCCGCGCCCGGCGGATGGCGGCGGCGAGGCGCTGCTCGTGCTCGGGGTTGACGAAGGAGAACAGCAGGCAGACGGCGAGGCCCTGGATGGCATCGCGCTCGGCGAGCTTGGCGAGTTGGTCGAGCGTGTCGGCGATGCCGGAGTCGGTCAGCGGCTCGATCACCGCCCCGTCCGGCCCGATGCGCTCGGCGACCTCCAGCCGGTGGCGGCGCGCGGCCAGCGGCGGCGGCGCGTCGACCTGCAGGTCGTAGATCGCCGGGCGCACCTGGCGGCCGATCTCCAGCAGGTCCCGGAAGCCCCTGGTGGTGACGACGCCGACCGCGGCACCCTTGCGCTGCAGCAGCGCGTTGGTGGCGACCGTGGTGCCGTGGGCGAAGCGCCCGACGTCCTTGCCGGCGATGCCGATCTTGGCCAGCAGCTCCCTGAGGCCCTCCAGAATGGCTTCCGACGGGTCGCCGGGCGTCGAGGGGCGCTTGTGGATGGCCAGCTCGCCGGTTGCGACGTTGCGCGCCGCGAAATCGGTGAACGTGCCGCCGACGTCGACCCCGACGATCCAGCCCGCCGCTTCCGTCCGCTCGCCCATCGCCCGCCATCCCCCGTTCCCGCGTCGCCGCCCGTGTCGGCGCGCCCGTATCCGCGTCGCCCGTGTCCGCGTCGCCGCCGTCAGGTGCAGACCGGTCAGGTCCGGACCGTATACGGTCGCCGGTCGTCCGGTCCAGCTCAGCCGCGGCCGTCGCCGGGCCAGCCGCCATAGCCGATGTCGCGGCGCGCGCCCATCAGCGACACCGTGAAACCGGCGATCACGTCGATCAGGGTCATCAGGAACAGCAGCAGGAAGTCGCTGGTGCCGAGGGCGGGGATCAGCAGGAAGCCGAGCAGTGCCGCCACGCAGACCAGCATGCTGAGGGCGTGGTCGAGGGCGGCCGAGGCGCTGGTCCGCGTCGCCTTCAGGATCTCCAGGAACAGCAGCACCAGGCCGACGGCGACGATCAGGTCGCCGAGGTTGAAGCCCCACACCGCCCCCGACGGCAGCGTCAGCTCGACCGGCGCGCCGCTCAGCAGCGGGGCGGCGATGAAGGAAGCGACCGCGTAGAGCGCGAGCGCGAAGGCCAGAAGGGGGATCATCCGCATCGCACGCCGTCCATCGCCATTGCCGCACCCGCCATCGCCGCGCCCGGGAGCGAACTTCGCTACGGCCGGCGGGTTCCGCCAGCACTATGCGGGCCGCGGCCGGCAAAACGCCAGCGGGGCGTGAACGGTACGACGGGCGGCGCGGGTTTCGCGTCTTGACGCTCCCGCGTGATCGAGCAGGCAGGGCGTCTGGCCCCGTCGGCCCGCCGTCTTTCGTTCGGGTCGAACTCTCCTATATACCCCACGGGTTTTGCGGGGAGGGGGCATGGACAGCATCCTGGCGCTGGCGGGGGCCAATCTGGTGTCGCCGATCATCCTCAGCTTCGCGCTGGGGCTGCTGGCGGCGCTCGCCCGCTCCGATCTGAGCTTTCCCGAGGCGATCGCCAAGGGGCTGTCGCTCTATCTGCTGTTCGCCATCGGCTTCAAGGGTGGCGCCGGGGTGGCGGCACACGGCGTCGACGCCGGGCTGGTGGCGGCGCTGCTCGCGGGCGTGGCGCTGTCGCTGCTGCTGCCGTTCGTCGCCTTCGGGTTGCTGCGGGTCCTGACGCGGGTGTCGGTCACCGACGCGGCCGCGGTGGCGGCGCATTACGGGTCGATCTCGATCGTGACGTTCCTGGCGGCGAGCTCGCTGCTCGCCGGGCGCGGCATCCCGGCCGAGAGCTACATGGTGGCGGTGGCGGCGGCGATGGAGGCGCCGGCGATCCTGTCGGCGCTGTGGCTGGCGGCGCGGCGGGGCGGCGGCCAGGGCGGCGGCGGCCAGGGCGGCGGCGGCAAGGGCGGCGGGGGCAAACCCGTGGGCGCCGAGCTGTGGCGCGAGATCCTGCTGAACGGCTCGATCGTGCTCCTGCTCGGCGCCTTCGCGATCGGCTGGATCACCGGCGAGCAGGGACTGGCGGAGATCGGCAGCTTCATCGTCGAGCCGTTCAAGGGGGTGCTGTGCCTGTTCCTGCTCGACATGGGCCTGATCGCCGGCCGGGGGTTGCGCGCCAGCCGGGGCGTCCTGACGCCGGCGGTGGTCGCCTTCGGCATCCTGATGTCGCTGGTCGGCGCCGCGTTCGGGCTGGCCGCCGGGCTGGCGCTGGAGCTGTCGCCGGGCGGCGTGGTGCTGCTCATGGTGCTGTCGGCGTCGGCCTCCTACATCGCCGTGCCGGCGGCCATGCGGGTGGCGCTGCCCGAGGCCAACCCCGCCCTGTCGCTGATGCTTTCCCTGGGCGTGACGTTTCCCTTCAACCTGACGGTCGGCATTCCGCTCTATATCGTGGTGGCGGCCGCCGCGACCGGGAGCTGACGACATGGAGATGCACAACGCCAAGCGTGTGGAGATCATCATCGAGGCGATGATGGAGCGGCAGCTCACCAAGGCGCTGAACGACGCCGGCGTGACCGGCTACACGGTGCTGCCGGTGAGCGGCGGGTCGGGACGCTCGGGCCAGTGGAGCCGCGAAGGCCAGGTCGGGCGGGCCGGCGGCATGGTCGCGGTGGTCTGCCTGGTCCGCCCCGAGCGCCTGGCCCCGCTGCTGGACGCCGCCTTCGCCGTGGTCGAGCGCCACATCGGCGTGGTGAGCGTCTGCGACACCCAGGTGCTGCGCGCGGAGCGGTTCTGAGGGGGGCGCGGACAGCGGTAACCGGCCGTGCGCTTTGGGTTGCAGGGCGCTTGGGTGACGGGTTCTGGTGCCGGCAGCAGGACTCGAACCCGCGACCCCCTGATTACAAATCAGGTGCTCTACCAGCTGAGCTATGCCGGCACGGGGCTTTCGATACGGTGGGGCGGGCGGCCCGTCAAGCCGGGCGGGGCGGGCGGCGGCGGGGGTGCCGCAGGGGGCGCCGCCCGGGTGCCGGCGGTCAGAAGATCCGGGCCTCGGCGAGGCGCTTCTGCAGGTCCTTCAGCCGCGCCGCGCGCTCGCCCTTCTGGGAGGCGCCGTCCAGGTAGCTGTCCAGGAAGTCGGGGCGCTTCATCAGGTCGAGGGCGGCCTGGCGGGCCCGCTCGGCGTTGCGGCCGTCGGTGAACGCCTCCTCGCGGCAGAGCTCGATCACCTTCAGCAGCCGG
>CAYNFA010000376.1:0-4752 GCA_964396345.1 uncultured Thalassobaculum sp. | reverse complement strand
CGGACAGGCGCTGACCAATCTGGTCGAGAACGCCGTCCTCCACGCGTTCCCGGAAGGCGATCCTGGCACCGTCTCCATCACCGCCGAGACCGGGCTCCCGGGGCGCGTGCGCATTCGCCTGCGCGACAACGGCGTGGGCATGGCCCCAGCGGTGGCGCGCCGGGCCTTCGACCCGTTCTTCACGACCTCGCTCGGCAACGGCGGCACCGGCCTTGGCCTCTTCATCGCCCACAACGCGGTTACCAACGTGCTTGGCGGAAGCATTGACCTCCAGACCGCCAGTGGTGAAGGGGCGACCTTCGACATTACAGTCCCGCTGGACGCGCCGAGCCCGCCGATCGCCGACGCTTAGCGACCGAGGCGCCAACCAGAACGGCGACTGGCCGGCGCGCGATTGCCCGCTCCCGGCCCTCGCGCTAGAACCGCCGGGACAGCAGCCGGCGCGTCGGGGTGCGCCGCTCTTCGCCAGGGGAGTCCGTCATGAGCGTCTACGCCGCACCGCTGCGCGACATGCGCTTCGTCATCGAGGACGTCGTCGGGCTGGGCCGGGTCTCGGCGCTGCCCGGTCTCGAAGCCACCGACGGCGCGCTGGTCGAGCAGATCCTGACCGAGGCCGGCAAGCTCGCGGGCGGGGTGCTGGCGCCGCTCAACAAGGTAGGCGACCGGCAGGGTTCGCGTTTGGAGAACGGCGTGGTGCGGACGCCCGACGGCTTCGCCGACGCCTACCGGCAGTTCGTCGACGGCGGCTGGAACGGGGCCCCGTTCGAGGAGGAGTGGGGCGGCATGGGCCTGCCCTGGCTGATCGCGACCGCCCTGCAGGAGATGTGGCAGGGTTCCAACCTCGCGTTCGGGCTCTGCCCGCTGCTAACCCAGGCCGCCATCGACGCGCTGCGCGAGGTCGGCACCGACGAGCAGAAGCGCACCTATCTGCCAAAGCTCGTGACCGGCGAGTGGACCGGCACCATGAACCTGACCGAGCCGCAGGCCGGCACCGACCTCGGCGCCATCCGCACCAGGGCCGAGAAGACCGCCGACGGCGGCTACCGGCTGCGTGGCCAGAAGATCTACATCACCTACGGCGACCACGACTTCACCGACAACATCATCCACCTGGTGCTGGCGCGCTCGCCCGACGGCATCGCCGGCACCAAGGGGCTGTCGCTTTACATCGTGCCGAAATTCCTGGTGAACCCGGACGGCACCCTCGGCGCGCGCAACGACGCCAAGCCGCTGTCGCTGGAACACAAGCTCGGCATCCACGCCAGCCCAACCTGCGTCATGGCCTATGGCGAGGACGAGGGCGCCGTCGCCTACCTGGTCGGCGAAGAGAACCGCGGCATCGAGTACATGTTCATCATGATGAATAACGCTCGCTTGGCGGTCGGGCTGCAGGGGCTGGCGGTAGCGGAGCGGGCCTACCAGCAGGCGCTCGACTACGCCCGCTCGAGGGTGCAGAGCCGCGCCGTCCAGGGCTCGGCCGGGCCGGTGACGATCATCCATCACCCCGATGTGCGCCGGATGCTGCTGACCATGAAGGCGCAGATCGAGGCGATGCGGGGCCTGATCTACGACGTCGCGGCGGCGATCGACGTCGCCAACCGCCACCCCGACGCGGGTGAGCGCGCCCGCGCCCAGGGCCGGGTCGACCTGCTGATCCCGGTGGTCAAGGCTTGGTGCACCGACACTGCCGTCGAAATCTGCTCGACCAACATCCAGATCCACGGCGGCATGGGCTTCATTGAGGAGACCGGGGCCGCCCAGCACTACCGCGACGCGCGGATCGGCTCGATCTACGAGGGCGCCAACGGCGTCCAGGCCCTCGACCTGGTCGGCCGCAAGGTGGCGCGCGACGGCGGCGAGGCCATGCGCGCGTTGATCGCCGACATCGACGCCACCTTGGCGGCGCTCGCCCGGGCCGACCTGACGCCGCTGCGCGATCGGCTGTCGGCCGGCCGCGACGCCCTCGCCAGCGCCAGCGACTGGGTGGTCGCCACCATGCCGAAGGACCCAGCCGCCGCCGCCTCGGCCTCGGCGATCGTCCTGAAGCTGCTCGGCCTGGTGGCGGGCGGCTGGCTGACGGCGCGATCGGCGCTGGCCGCCCACGCCGCGCTCGCCGCCGGCGCCGGCGGCGAAGCCCGGTACCTGGAGGCCAAACTGGTCACCGCCCGCCACTACGGCGACCATCTGCTCGCCCAGGCGCCCGGTCTGCTGGCGGCGGTCGAGGCCGGCGGCAGCGCGGTGATGGCGCTCGACGAGGACCAGTTCTAGCCGCGTCCCGTCGCCACCGGCGGTGGAATAATCCGCTTTAAGAGTTTTCTCCCCCCGACCCAGCCGCTATCCTTTCCGAGGACGGCGGGAAGCCAAGGTCTTGGGATGGGGGAAGGCGATGACGGGCAACGGCAAGACAGCACCCGGGGTCAGGCGGCGCGATTTCCTCGCCGGCGCCGCGGCGCTGGCGACGGCGTTTCCGCTGCTGCCGAAGGCGGCGGTGGCGGCGGGCGGGCGCGCGCCGGCGCCGGCGCCGGCGGGGGCCCGGATAGCCCGGCTCGGCGTCTACCCGGCGATCGGGATCTGCCGGGTAGGCGGCAGCGACCGATGGTTCCTCGCACCCGAGGTTCCGGGCCTGCCGGCGCGCCCGGAAGGCGGTTTCAAGGACGGCGATCAGGCGATCAAGAAGCAGGTGCAGCGCTTCCGGGTCTACGCCTTCGACGACCAGGGTCGCGTCATCCGCGAGGTCATGGCCGCCGAGGCGCGCATCGAATGGCGGGTCCACGTCGCCAACACCAAGGCGGCCTGGTACGGCTTCAACAACCCGCTGGACAACGGCGATCTCGCGCCCGGCCTGCCCGGACGCCGACGCAACCAATACTTCGTCACGGTCGCCGAGCGCGAGAAGATGCTGGTGATCGACGGCGGCGAGACCACCATCACCGGCGCCGGCACCAACCCCGACGGCGGCGACCACCGCTACGCCATGGGCGGACGGTTCTGGGACCAGTTCGAAGTCGGCCTCGGCCATCTTCGCACCGATGACCAAGGGCGCCTGCTGGTGTTCCCGCCGGACGGCAGATCGGCGAGCCCGACCGCCGCGCCGATCACCAGCTTCGCCGACAACGACGGCTGGCACGACGACTGGTGCGACGGCCCGGTCGAGGCCCGCGTGACGTTTGCCGACGGCACGGCGATGGACGCCGACCACGCCTGGGTGGCCTCGGTCGGCCCGAACTTCGCGCCCGAGATCCCGCCGATCTCGACCCTGCAAGACGTGATCGCCAGCCTGAACGTCGAACAGGGCTGGGCGCCGAGACCGGCCGGTCCGATCTCGTTCCGCCGCGACGTCTACCCGACCTTCCGCCGCCTTGCGCTGATGGAATGGGTGGCGGCAGCCGCCAATTTAAGCCAGGGCTGGCTGGCGGTCGGCGACTTCGCCGATCCCGCCTATCTGGCGCGCCTCCGGGACCCCTCCGTCGGCAACAGCGAGTTTCGCCGATCGGTGTTCCAGAAGTTCCGAAACCCCCACAACGACGCTCCGGACGCCTACATCACCGAGCGCCTGAAGCTGCCACTCATGACCGGCGACGGCATCAACTACGACGGCAGTCCGCTGCAGTGGTTCCGGTTCCCGGACCTACAGTACGAACACCTGCGGCTGTGGGCCGACGGCGCCTTCGTCGACGATTTCGACGACGCGGCGGCCGACGCGGTGGCCGACCTGGACGACCTGGACCTGGCGCAACAGCCGGACGCGCTCACCGAGGCGGCGCTGGAGCCTTGCTCGGGTGGCGCGTTCCATCCTGGGGTCGAGCTGACCTACTACCTGCGTCTCAAGGAGATGTACGCCCGCCATCGTGACCCGGCGGCCGAGCCGTTCCGCCTTGCGCTCGGCAAGCGCGCGTCGCTGGTCCAGGACATCGGTTTCCCGCTGACGCCCGAGACTGCCTTCAACGGCAACCCTGCGCTCGGGACGCCGCCGCCGATCGGCCCGCAGGGGCCCGGCGACCTGCCCCGCTGGATGGGATTGCCCTGGCAATGCGACGCCTTCAGCTGCGAGCAGGTGGTCATGCAGACGGACTTTCCGACGGCGGTCTGGTGGCCGGCGCTGCTGCCGATCGACGTGCTGCCGGAGGAGTACTACCGGAACATGATGCGCGACGACCTCCCGGTCGACCAGCGTCTGAAGTTCTTCGAGAGCCGGGTGGCCTGGTCGCGCGGGGTCGCCGGCATCGGCTACCACGCCAACGCCAGCTACTGGGACGGCATCACCAACATGATCGCGCTGTGGGAGCGCATGGGCTTCGTGGTGAAGCGCCCGGGGCCGACCGGCGACCCGAGGCTCGCCGCGATCCCGGACGAGGTGTACGTCGAGGTCGGGCGCGGCAACATGGAGGGCCGGTTCCGCTGGACGCCGTCGATGGGCGACCTGCCGAATTGACCCGTCGCCCGCACGACACTGCCGTCGCGGTGATCGGCGGCGGCATCGCCGGCGCCGCCGCCTGCGTCGCGCTGGGCCGGGCCGGGCTGGAAACGGTCTGGATCGCCCCGGATGCCGAGCCGGGCGCGCATTTGGTCGGCGAGTCCCTGGCGCCCGCCGCCTTGCCGATCCTGGAGCGGCTAGGGCTCAGCGCCATCGTGGACGGTGCCGCGCACCGCCGTTCGAACGTCAGCTTCGCGGCCTGGGGCAGCGACCTTCTGGTCGAGCGCAACGCCGCGGTCCACCTCGAAGGTCCCGGCCGGGTGCTCGACCGGGCGCGG
>CAYNFA010000375.1:0-4758 GCA_964396345.1 uncultured Thalassobaculum sp. | reverse complement strand
CAGGGCGAGGGCGATCCGCAAAGCGCGGAGATGGCCGGGGACATGGCCGAGGGCGAAGGCGAGGGCGAGCAGTCCTCCGACAGCCAGACCGACAGCGATATGTCCGAAGGCGATCCGGGCGAGGAAGGCGATGCCTCCAACGCGCCGGTCCGGCCCAACCGCCCGTAGGACATGACACCGATGGCGCCATCCTCCGAGAGGGCGGCGGCCAAGGTGGAAAGCACCGCTCCCGGGTCGGGGACGACAGGCAGAACGCCGCACAGGTCGATGTAGTCGTAGCGCTCGGCCCGCGCCGCAAGCCGCTCGATGGGACCGACCTCGAAACGGACGTTGCCGAGCCCGGCATCCGCCGCCCGCCGCTCGCGGCGGACGTCGCCGACAGGTCGATGTAATGGATCGTCGCGTCGACGCCCCGGCGGGCGAGGGACCGACCGAGGCCGAGGACGGCGTCACCCGTGCCGCCGCCGGCCACCAGCGCCCGGAACGGGCGTCCTTTGGGCCAGTGGCCGCCCCACACATGGTGCCGGATCGCGTCGAAGCTGCTCGGCAGGATGGTGGGCGACGTCGTGTGACCGTCGCGATTCAGCGGGTACGGGAACCGTTCGTAGAACTGCCGGACGGCGTCGGTGGGCATCGGGCACCTGAGGTAAGCAGTTGTGCAATCGTGAGTTTACCAGAAGATCGGGATGGTGGCATGGCTGTCGCTCGGGATCGCGGAAAGCTTGGCCGCCGGCGGGCAGGGCGGCTAAGGCCGGTACCGCCGCGCCCGGGCGGTGAACTCGGCGTAGCCGAGCCGGGCCTCGACCGGCTCGGTCAGGTCGCCGAGATCGGCGCCGGGGCCGGCGTGGAAGCGGGCGAGCGCCGCGGTCATCCAGGGTTCGACGCAGCGATTTGAGTCGTATGCTCGATCGGCAAGCAGGGTCCGGCGCTCGCCGAGATGGTCGGGCATGTCTGCGGCGCTCGTGCCGTCATGGGTTTGGCCAGGGGTGATCTTCAAGGCGACGGGCAGCCCGTTGGCATCGACCAGCGCGTGGATCTTGGAGGTCAGCCCGTCTCGCGAGCGCAGCGTGCCTCGGGCGTCAGGGTCGCGCCTGCGGCGGTCCCCGGACCCCCTTATCGCGTTCGCACCGTGCTGGTGAACGCGGACCCCGAGGCTCCAATTGCAAGCGGATGAAAGGTCAGGGGCACGGCTCTCCTGCTGGACGCGGGGAGGGCGCGCGGATAGCGTGCGGCTTCAACTACCAGCGGTGGCGATTGGAGATGCCGACGATCCAGGATGCCCGGAAGCGTCTTGCATTAGACCCGTCGGACGTTGATGCGCTGTTTCAGTTCGTCAAACGCTTGCGGGATGGCGCTGACTACCCCGACGGCAACACCGCGCTTCGTCGGGTCTCGTTTGTCCGGCCGATCGACCCGCGACTCCTCGAGTTCTCCATTGTCCTGAACATCATGGGCAAGGTCGCGCCCGTCAACGGATGGCGCGCCGCAGCCCGGTGCGCGGTTGCGTTGCCTAGCTCGTACATAGCGCACCTTTATGCCGGCGTGCTGCTGCGAGACAGGGATCGACCGCGAGCTGAACGTCTCCTCGCCCGCGCCATAGCGATCGACCCCAACGACTCCAGAGCCCGCGAGCAGTTGTGGAAGGTCCAGGCCAATTGGGGATGGCAAGGCCAGGGTACTGTCGGAACCTTCCATGTACCCAAGGGGTCTAAGGATGCTGACCCTAGGTTCTTCCGCTCCCAGAACGCTCGGTTTTTCCCAAGGATGCTGGCCGACCTGGACGACATTGACGCCGTCCTGCGCCGCGACATTTTCCACGGCTACCTCCCCGAGCAACCGCTGATCGCCACAGACAAGCCGGTGGTCGCGCTTGGCTCCTGTTTCGCTCAGCACATCCGCCAGTGGCTGATGAAACGCGGGCGACTTTCCGAGCACGTCGAGATTCCTGAGGGGCTGAACAACACCTTCGCGATCCGGCAGTTCCTCGATTGGATCGAGGGCGCCGATGATCTGGTCTACTCGATCGAGCGCGGCCCGGGCGGCAGGCTTGAACGCTGGGATCTTGACAAGGACCGCGACGCATTCCGCCAAGCCATATCCCGAGCCGGTGGATTCGTCGTCACCATCGGCGTCGCCGAGGTGTGGCGCGACAAGATCACCGGAGGGGTGTTCTGGCGCGGCGTGCCGGCGGATCAGTTCGACCCCGACCGCCATGAGCATTTGCTCAGCACCGTTGAGCAGAACGTCGAGAACCTTAGGGCGATCGCTGCCGGTCTGCGGCGGCTGTCCGACGGTGCTCCGGTGGTGCTCACGCTGTCTCCGGTGCCGCTGATTGCTACCATGCGCCCGAACACGTCGATCTTCGCCGCCGACGCCGTCAGCAAGTCGACGCTTCGACTTGCAATCGAGACCGTGGTTTCGGCAGGTGACGGCGTGAAGTACTGGCCCTCGTTCGAAGCGTTCCGCTGGCTCGGTGGTCATGTGGAGCGGCGTCTTTACGACGGAGAGGCCAACCCGCGTCACCCGAGCCCCGACATGATCGGGCGGATCATAGACTTGTTCGTGGACAGCTATTTCGAGCCTTCGAGCTAGAAATTGTGCGTTTGATTAGACCCAGTGTAGCTGTACTCCGTAACCATGCCGGTTGCGTTGTCGATGATGAGCACTTTGCCGTTCTGGCCGGCTGTTCCGGTCGATGCGATGATGTTCGACCCGACGCCACCGCCGCCACCGAACCCAGCCAGCGAAACGCTGCTCAACGCCGACGCCGCGACGAACCCTGACCCGCCACCGCCGCCGCCGTGCGGAGCTGTGCCGCCGCTTTCTGCCCCTCCTTCGCCGCCGTAGTACCCATCACCGCCGCCGCCAGGAGCCGACGCGCTTTGAGCGTTGCCGCCGGCCAGAGCGGCGCCATCAGCGCCGGAGCCGCCGCCAGATCCACCCGCCGAACTCGTGCCGGGATTCCCGGCGTTCGGACCAGTGCCCGCCGTGCCAGACGAGCCGCCGCCGTCGCCACCGTCGCCTGTAGTCGCACCGGCCGAGCATGCGCCGCCTGCGCCGCCCGCGATAACCAAGGCGTTGCCTTGGGTCGCCGTACCGTTGAAGACGCCGCTTCGCCCGCCACCACCGCCGCCACCGATACTCGAGCCGTTCCCGAAGCTGTTACCGCCATTCGGCCAGCCGCCAGTTCCGCCCGACAACGACGATTGGCCGCCTTGCCCGACTTGGATCAGCAACGACGACGGCACGTCGGACTTGTTGAACGTGGCGATGACCAAGCCGCCACGCCCGCCGCTACGGGCGCCGAGGTTCGACGTGGCCGTCTGAATGCCACCGCCGCCACCGGCACCCTCTATGATCATGGTGACGGTGTTCGCACCACCACCCCTGACGATCATGATCGGCGGCATCTCACCCTCCCAAATACATGCGGACCACCGAGGCGCTGATAACCTTGGCGACCACCGTCGTCTCGGTCGCGGCGGTCTGCGCCGCCCAATCTGGCTCATCATCATTCGGCCATGTCGCAGCGGCACCGTTCGAAGCCCGGAACGAGGGCACTCGAGCCCCGGTGCCGTCCTGCGTCACATCCCACTCTTTCCAGTAGCGGAACCCCGACGCCGGCGCCGCGTGGTCGAGGTTGACGTCGCCGCCCAGCGTCACAGTGGCGATCGCCGCTGTGGTCGGTCCGACGGTCTGGGTCGTCGTGACCGTGCCGAGCGCGCCGACGGCCCACTGGTCGCCGCCGGTCACGTTCGGATTCTTGATAACCGTTCGTCCACTGCCATGGGGCGTGAGCGGAATGTCGCCGTCGCTTGTGGAGAGCAACTCAGGCCCGCTGCCGCCGATCGTCATTGCACCAGTCGTTGGATCCAGGATCCAAGGCGAGTTTTTGATCGCCGACCCGTTCGTACCGTTCCAAAGTGCCACCGCGTTATCGGTCGAGGTCTCCGGTCCACTCACGCCGCCGGCGAATGGCAGGACTGGCAGCAGGAACCAGTTGGCGCCATTGGTAGCCACCTGCACCGATTGGTAAGGTATGGTGAGTTGAAAGCTGGCTTGGCCGTCGATGGTCTCGCTACCGCCGGGCGCGATGGTGACGGCGTTGCTGCTGCCATCGGTTTTTTTATACGTGATTACATAACCGGCGCCGACCACTGCCGGCGGAGGTAGAGTGGCGGTGTACCCTCCTTGACTCGCGTCGCAGAACACGATGTCTCCCCGCAAATCCATGGCGCGATCCCTCCACGATCAGTCGAACGTCATTATGCGATCATTGGATGCATGCGTGCGCCTAGGAATATTATTATAGATAGCCCTGAACCAGCAGTGCTCCCTCCTGTAGAGCCTGGAGCACCGGCGGTGGCGTCCGTCGTTCGGCGGGCGAAGCACACCGGAGGCGGGAATGGATCGGGCCGTAAGGAGTATGGCGAGGCCGTCTACGGCCGATACCGCCGCGCCCGGGCGGTGAAGTCGGCGTAGCCGAGCCGGGCCTCGAACGCCTCGACCGGCTCGGTCAGGTCGCCGAACTCGGCGCCTGGGTCGGCGTGGAAGCGGGCGAGCGCCGCGGTCATCCCGCGGGTCGCGGCCAGCAGCGAGAAGCCGTAGTGGAGCACCAGGCTGGCGGCGGTCTGCCGTCCCGCGAACCGCGGGTGGCCCGGGCCGTCGACCACCGTGTAGCGCGCCGGGACCGCGGCCCGGAACTCGGCGACCACCCCCGGGGTGGCGCCGGCCGGGAACACCAAGCCGGCGCCGGCC
>CAYNFA010000374.1:0-4763 GCA_964396345.1 uncultured Thalassobaculum sp. | reverse complement strand
CGTCGCTGCGCCTCGATCCGGAGGTTGATGGCGCGGTCGTAACCAGCGTAAAGCCGGACGGGGCGGCGGCGCGCGCCGGTATCGCTACCGGCGACGTGATCCAGAAGCTCGGCGACCGCCCGATCAGAACCCCGGGCGACGTCGCCGAGGCGGTGCGGGAGGCCCGAACCCCGAGCGTGCTGGCGTTGATCAACCGACGCGGAAACACCCTGTTCGTGGGCGTCAGGCTCGCGGACGCGTGACCGGCACCCCCCGGTCCGGAGCGCGACAGGGTGTTGCAGCGGGCCCGGCCGTCCCCCCGGCCGGGTTTCGCGCGTTCGCTCGCCGATGCCGGTGTACAATGGCGCGCACAATGGCGCGCAGTTCGAGCAACGCGAGATACCCGTTGACCCGCAAGATCCTGATCGTCGAAGACGACGACGACACAGCCTCCTTCGTCGAGCGCGGCTTCGCAGAGCAGGGCTACGCGGGCGATCGAACCGGGGACGGCCGGGAAGGGCTGTTCCTGGCCACCGACCGGGCCTACGACGCCATCGTCCTCGACCGCATGCTGCCTGGCCTGGACGGGCTTGCGGTCTTGAAGGCGGTGCGCGCCGCCGGTGTCCGCACCCCGGTCCTGATCCTGTCGGCGATGGCGGCGCTCGACGAACGGGTTCGCGGCCTGCGCGACGGCAGCGATGATTACCTGGTGAAGCCGTTCGCGTTCGTCGAGTTGCACGCCCGGATTGACGCGTTGATCCGGCGCGGCGCCAGCCGCGACGAAGCGGCTCCGACGCGCCTGCAGGTCGCCGACCTGGAAATGGACCTGCTGGCCCGAAAGGTTACGCGCGGGGGCAAGGCAATTCCCATGCAGCAGCGCGAATTCCAGATGCTGGAGTTCCTGATGCGGCACGCCGGCCGCGTGGTCACCCGAACGATGCTGCTCGAAGGTGTGTGGAACTATCATTTCGACCCGCAGACCAACGTGATCGACGTGCATATCAGCCGGCTGCGCCAGAAGGTCGACAAGGATTTCGATGTCCCGCTGATCCACACCGTGCGCGGCAGTGGCTACAAGCTGGCTGTCGAGGAGTGAGCGCCGTGGCGACGGTCGGCCCGGTCCGGTGGTGGCGATCGGTAACGGTGCGCCTTGCGCTGGCATCCGCGCTGATGTCGACCCTGAGCATCGGCGTGGTCTTTGGCCTGCTGTATTGGCGGGCGGTCGGGGTGGTCGAAGACCAGGCCGCCGACACCGTCGGATCCGAGATCCGCAGCCTGGCCGAGCACCACGGCGATTCCGGCATGATCGGCCTGGTGCAGTCGGTTCAGGAACGCTCGGCGAGTTCGAGTGTCGCCGAGCCCGTGTATCTGGTGGTCGACCGGTTCGGAACCCGGTTGGCCGGAAATTTGCTGGCGTGGCCGCCGACAATCTTGCCGGACGGGGCGTGGCGAAAAGTCGAATTGTACCGGCGCGGCGACGACCGGCCGATGCTGATTGGCGCCCGCGCAACGCCATTGGCTGGCGGCTCGCTGCTGCTGGTCGGGCGGGCGCTTGAAGGTCGGGTGCAAATACAGGATGCCATAGGCGAGGCGGTTCTTTGGTCGCTCGCGGCCCTCTGGGCCATGACGGTGGGCGGCGGCGTGCTGCTGTCACGGACGATCCTGCGGCGGGTCGATGAGGTAGCTGCGATCAACCGGGAAGTGATGGTCGGGGATCTTGGTCGTCGGGTGCCGGTTCGCGGGTCCGGCGACGAGTTCGACCGGCTGGCGTCGTCAATGAACTCCATGCTGGCCCGCATCGAGTCCCTGATGACGGGTATGCGGACCGTAACCGACAGCATCGGCCACGACCTGCGGAGCCCACTGACCCGCCTGCGCAGCCGCCTCGAGCGTGCCCGCGATACCGGCGGGTCGGAGGCGGACCGGGAACGGGCCCTCGATGGCGCCGTGATGGAGGTGGAGGCGACTCTCGACCTGCTCGGCCGGCTGTTGGAGATTGCGCGGGCCGAATCCGGGCTTCAGCGTGGCCAGATGGCTGAAGTAGACCTCGCCGCCGTCGCCGCCGACATTGTCGACCTTTACGCGCCGACGGCTGAGGAAAGCGGTATCGCCGTCGAGGCATCGGCGGGCCGCCCGGTGCCGGTTTCCGGCCACGCCGAACTGCTCGCCCAGGCAGTGTCGAACCTGGTCGACAACGCCACCAAATACGCGCGCTCCCGGATCCGGGTTGACGTCGTCGAGGAAGGTGGCATGGCCCGCCTCGCGGTCGTCGACGACGGTCCCGGCATTCCGGAGGAGGACCGTGAGCGGGCCGCGGAACGGTTCGTAAGGCTCGACCCGAGCCGAACGGGAAGGGGAGCCGGGCTCGGCCTCAGCTTGGTGGCGGCGGTCGCGCGTCTGCACGGTGGTACGCTCGAGTTGTCGGATGCCGGGCCAGGGCTGCGCGCCGAGCTAGTGTTGCCGGCTGGTGTTGCGCCGCCGGCCGGGTGAGGCAATCTGCCCTGCCCGCGCGGTCTGGGGTCAGGGCTCCGGCCGCGGCGCTGTGTAGCTCGCTCGGTTGGTTTTGCTGATCGCGCCATGGCCAAGTCTGATGGTAGGCAGGAATGTCGGCGTTGGCTGTTGTGGGGATCGAGCTGGCGGTTGGGATCGGCGTCTTCGTCCTGGCGTATGGCGCCATTTCGGTGGCCTTCTGGTGCCTCGGCGGGGCTCCGCGTCGTCGGCTTCGGGGGCGTGTCGGCAACGCGTCGATCCACTCAGACAGCACCTCCGGGGCACGCCGCACCAGAAACCACGCCGCCGTATGGGCCAATCCACCGCGTCGGGCTTGGCGGTCATCGGCGGCGTGTGCAGACTGTGCGGGCTCGTGGCCGAAGGGGCTGGGGCTTGGCAGGCAGAAAATTTTAAACCTAAACTATCTGCCTGACCGATCGGGGCGCATCGGGAGACGGACGCCAGAAGCCGTCGACCGGGTGTCGGACGAGGCTGTGGTACTAGGGAGACGGACATGCGCAAGGTTCTGACGGCGGCCCTCGTGGCCGCCGGGATGGGGGTCGGCGGCGCCGCGATCGCGGCCGAGCCCCTGAAGATCGGGCTGATGGGGACGCTGTCGGGGCCGCCGGCTGTTCTCGGTCAGCACATCAACGACGGCTTCAAGCTGTTCGTCGAACAGCAGGGCGGGAAGCTCGGCGGTCGCGACGTCGAGATCTTCGTCGCCGACGACGAGCTGAAGCCGGACGTGGCGCTCACCAAGGTCAAGGGCCTGCTTGAGCGCGACAAGGTAGACTTCGTCGCCGGCATCGTGTTCTCGAACATCCTGCAGGCGGTTTTCCGTCCGGTGACCGAGAGCGAGACCTTCCTGATTGGCGCCAACGCCGGCACCTCGACCTTCGCCGGCAAGGGCTGCAGCCCGTACTTCTTCTCGACCTCCTGGCAGAACGACCAGATCCACGAGGTCATGGGCAAGTACGCGCAGGACAAGGGCTTCAAGTCCGCCTTCCTGTTGACCCCCAACTACCAGGCCGGCAAGGATTCGGTCGCCGGGTTCAAGCGTCACTTCAAGGGCGAGGTGGTGGACGAGGTCTACACCAAGCTCGGCAACCTCGACTTCTCGGCCGAACTTGCGAAGATCGCGGCCGCCAAGCCGGAGGTGCTGTTCACCTTCATGCCGGGTGGCATGGGCGTGAACCTGGTCAAGCAGTTCAAGCAGGCCGGCCTCGACAAGAACGTCACCTTCCTGTCGGCGTTCACGGTCGACGAGACCACGCTGCCGGCGACCAAGGACGACGCGGTCGGCCTGTTCTCGTCCTCGCAGTGGACACCGGACCTCGACAACCCGGCGAACAAGGCTTTCGTTTCAGCCTACGAGGCGAAGTATGGCTACGTTCCGTCGCTGTACTCCAGCCAGGGCTACGACGCCGCCCAGCTGATCAATTCCGCGGTCAAGGCGGTCAAGGGCGACCTGTCCGACAAGAAGGCCGTGATCGCGGCGCTCCGCAAGGCGGACTTCGCCTCGGTGCGCGGCGATTTCAAGTACAACACCAACCACTTCCCGATTCAGGACTACTACTTGGTCAAGGCGGTGAAGCGCGCCGACGGCAAGTACGCGACGTCGGTCGTCGAGAAGGTGTTCGACGACTACGGCGACATCTACGCCGCCGAATGCTCGATGAAGTGAGCCGGGCCTGAACCGAATGGCGGGCGGGGCCTCGGCTCCGCCCGTCGTCTGCTTGGGAGGGAGCGGATGACGGCGACCCTGGTTGCGGTCCAGGTGCTGAACGGGCTCCAGCTCGGCGTGCTGTTGTTCCTGGTGGCGGCAGGCCTGACGCTGGTGTTCGGGGTCATGGACTTCATCAACCTCGCGCACGGTGTGCAGTATATGCTCGGCGCCTACCTCGCGGTGACGTTCTACGGGCTGACCGGCAATTTCTTCGCGGCGCTGGTGCTGGCGTTGCTGGCGGCGCTGGCGTTCGGCCTGCTGCTGGAATTCGTGGTGTTCCGGCACCTCTACGACCGCGACCATCTCGACCAGGTTCTGGCGACGTTCGGCGTGATCCTGTTCCTGAACGAGGGCGTGCGGATCGTGTGGGGGGCGGCGCCGCTTTCCTACCCGATCCCGCAACTCCTGCAGGGCACCATCCCGTTGATCGACGGTTTCGGCTACCCGATCTACCGGGTCGCGATGATTGTCTCGGGGCTCGCCACGGCGGTTCTGCTGTGGTTCCTGGTAACCCGCACGCGGGTTGGCATGCTGGTGCGCGCCGGCGCTTCCAACCCGCGCATGGTAT